>CALVJC010000082.1 GCA_944331945.1 uncultured Bacilli bacterium | reverse complement strand
ACGACGACGGGATCTTTTTCGGCGATTGATTTCGCAACGTTAGCAAATAAGACCTTTTTAGAGACAACATTGGGTTATGCTTCTTTTGTTGATGAAGAACATTTGGCTCTTGATCCTAGTTGTGTGTTTGTATATGAAAATGGAGCGTTACCAATTCTTTATTTTGATGATTTGCTAAATCCAGTTGCTACCATTCATGTGGGAAGTTATTCTTTTCAAAATCTTTCCTTTGACTTGGATACGGTGAAATTTACTTCTCCTATTACGTTCCAATTAGAAGCGGCAACGGATCTTCATCCTATTCAAGAATTTTCTTATTATCTTAGTTCAAAACTTTTGACAAGAAGTGAGATAGAGGCAATTACTACTTGGACACCTTATCAAGATCTTGAAACGATCGAAAATGATGGAGCTTATATTCTTTATGTGAAAGCCGTGGATTATGAAGGAGAGGTTTATTATTTAAATACGGATATTTTGTTGCTTGATTCTACGCCAGCTCAAATAGCTATTTCTATGGGAAATAATACTTGGAATTCTTTCCATTCGATTGAAAACATCGTTTCTATCGTTGAACAAACAAGTATTTCTCTTACAGCTTTGGATGATCTTTCTCCGGTTCAAGGAATTTATTACTATTTTAATTCCGAGGAACTTAGTCAAGAAGAGTTAGAGGCTTTGGGTGATGAAGAGTGGACGGTTTATGAGAGTCCTATTCTTCTTGATGAGGAAGGGCAATATATTCTTTATGTCAAAGTAGTTGATGCTTATCAAGATGTTACTTATGCCAATACAGATAGAATTGTGTTTGCCGGTTATCAACAAACAAGCTTAACACCGGGAATGATTGGGGTTGATTATGGCGATAATTTAAATATTTCCGATCAATCGAGCATTTCCCTTCGAACAACCTTTGATGGGGAAGTCTTTGGAACAACTGATTATGAACATCAAGTGCGTTCGAATATTTTATTACCAGTCGGAACGAAAATTACGTTAATTGATCATCAACAAGAAAAGGTTTATACTTATACCATTTCTTCGGCTCTTGATCTTTATCACTATGCGGATAGTTGTGATGTTTCTGATCCGGATTGTGAACCGGTTGCTTCGTATCCATTCTCTCTTTTTGAAGAAGTAGGAAAGAGTACTTCTAGTTCGTTTGAAGAAAGTACTTCTTCTACGCTTCAAGATGATTTCACGGTAAGGCTTGACTTTGCTGGTACCGATCTTTTGGTTCCATATGAAAATGTGTTTGTTGAAGTGGTTGTAACGGATCAAAATTCGAATGTATTAGTGGGAACCTTAGAAGAAACGAAGAAACTGTTCCAAATTTATCCGGTGGATAGTGCTCTTTCTATTGCGAATACGAGTCCTCTTAGTACGATCCTTTATAACAGTGATTCTACGACAAGTATCGATTTGGTTTCGACTTTGAATTATGGTACGAATGGAAGTTCTTTTGTTCTTGATACGACTTATGAAAATCAGAAATTAGGCTTTATGATTGCTTTGTTTGATCAGAGTGGACAGATTGTAGAGAAAGAGAATTTAAATAATATTACCTTCAAAGTAGGGGAACAAGTGTATCATCCGGATGAGGATGGTTGGGTAAGAATTCCACTTGGAGATTTTCAAGCATTGTATGAAGGAAATTTACAGATTCTTACCTCTTCTTCTCAAGTTCGTCTTCCAAATGGAACTTATGCTTTCCATATTTACAGTTATGCATCAAGAGATGGTCTTTATCAGAACGTTCTTAGTCAAAATTATGTTAGTGTTCCAGTGGTAGCGGATTCAACGATGGTGGCAAATTATAGTTTTGATGTTTTAATGGATGATGCTGATCGACTTTTGATCAAAGACGGAGAAGTACAAGCGATGGAATTCCAAGGATTAGTAAAAATTGCTTTACCAAATCCAAATATTCGAGTGTCTTTATATCGGAAGCAGAACTTTACGGCTTACGATCAAGAATATACTTTAATTGATTTGCAAGATTATGTAAGTGATTCTTTAGAGGAAGTTCAATCAAATGTGTATTATGCAGTAAAGAATCCACTTCTTTATGATGGAACGAGTGCTACTTATAATCCGTTTGCCTTGCATTTTATGACGGATAAGCTTGATTCTGGTGGTTATCAGTTGGTATTTGAACTCTTCCATGATAATGAAAAAGTAGGAACCATTGAAAAGAAGTTTATTGTAAAGTAGGTGAGTAAGATGAAGAAAAAGATCATTATTATTGTCGCTATTGCGGTAGGAGTTTTATTTCTCTCTGGTATCACTTACTCAAAATTTACTTCTTCTTCGGAACTTTCTGTTGTGGATCAGTATTTAGCAAAATTTGTGTTTGATGCGAAAATGACGGATATAATTCAGTTGTCTCTTGTTTCGATGACACCGGGCAGTGAAGCTAGTTATTCTTTTGCGGTTACCAATAATAAGGACGAGGTACGAAGTAATGTGACGATTGATTATCAAATATCTCTTGAAACTTTTCACTTTATGCCTCTTTCCTTGCAATTATATAAAGTCGTTGATGAACAAGAAGAGCTCGTCATGACTTGTGATGAGAGTTATAGTCGAAATGAGCAAAATCATTTGGTTTGTAACTCTGCTACGCAACGTTTGACTTATCAAGAAGATGGGGAAGATCAATATGTTTTAAAAGTTCAATTCCCGGAGGAATATAATGATGTTACTTATGCAGATTTAGTGGATTTTATAGATATTCATATTAAGAGTTGGCAAGCAGTGTAGGAGGGGTAGTTATGAAGAAAGGAACAAAATATTTATTGATTTTTGTTGTAGTATTAGGTGGTATCTTCCTTCTTACCAATGCTTTCTCTTTTGCTAAGTATGCCTCTAGTGAAGTTTGGAATTATTATTTACAGTCGAAAGGATTTTATTTTTCGAGTGATGAGCTGGGGCTTACTGCTTTAAAGAACGTAGATAATCATTGGGATGGTAATCCTCTTACAATTACCTTACGAAATAGTACGAGTGAAGAAGCGGTTAGTGATTATGATATCGAGTATCGAGCGACTTGTACTGTTTCGGAAGAGTATGCGGATCAAGTAGAATGTGTTTTCCCGGAATCAGGTCTTAATACTTTTGAGGGAACATTATCTAGTGAAGAAGTTTGTATGAATGGTGATATTTTAGTGGAATCTATGAGTAAGAGTGAATGTGAAATGAATCAATATACTTGGAAGACCATGGTATCTACCAAAGAGTTGGCTTTAGGACTTCAGTCACTTGATTCTACAAGTGTTGATGAAGCTGAAGTTCATGTTACAGTGGAAAGCACGAAACCTTATCATCAAACTTTAGAAGGGGATTTTCTTTTAAAACGAGATACTACGGCTCAAGAAGTATTTGTTACTGATTTTGTTGATCGTGGTGTTTATGGAGAGTTATCTCTCTCTAATTCTTCGGAGGGGGATCGTTGTCTTTTTGTCCGATGGGATCAAGGAAAATTACGATTAGATAGTCAAAATGATAACTCGATTCTAACGAAAGAGACGAGTGCTGATGATTATATTAATGGAATGAAAGTAAAAATAGAGAAAAAGAACAGCTTGAATTTTACTTTTTATAAAACAGATTTTGAAGCACAAGCGGATATCAATGAATTTACTTTTGTCGAGGAAGATTGTTGATTCTTGCTTATTCAAATAATGTATGCTATGATAAATTAGGAGGTTATGATGAAGGCGTTTAAAGTAGTGAAGAAAGTATTATTTATAGTAATAGCAGTGGTTTATTTTTCCTTTGCTTTACTGATGACAATTTTATTGTTGAATTTTAATGATTATAATGTTACGCAATTTGATGATACATCATTGATTATATTAAGAGATAAGATTAGTTTAGAAGGCTATGAAAAAGGAGATCTTGTTATTGTCGAGGCGGCTAACTTAGAAGAAATTCAAGTTGGCGAAGTGATCTTTGCTTATAAGATTGATCGAGATGGTCTTGCACAGGTACAAGTTGGTACTGTCGGTGAAGTATATCCAACCGAAGATGCTATTTCCTTTGAAAATGGTGATACTTATGCGATGGAATTTGTTGCTGGAAAACCAACGAAAGTTTATCATGGCTTAGGTTCGTTCTTATCTATCATTGAGTCACAATGGGGATTCCTATTTATTGTCTTAGTTCCATGTTTCTTAATCTTTATTTATGAGCTTTATGCTTTGATTGTTGAGATTAAATATGGAGAAGAAGAAGAAACTGTTTAGTCACTTATGCGGTGACTAAATTTTTTTTTGTTATTTTTTTAAGGAGAATACACAATTTTAAGTATATTAGGAGTCAAGAAGTTAAAAACTGCTACTAATTTATTGTCAAAAAAAGTCGATTATGGTATACTTTATTATAATAGTGGATGAAGTATAAACGGGGTGATACACGTGGAGGCTAGAAAGAAAAAGTTGTCTGAAAAAATCATTAATATTTTGTTAAATGTTATGATTGTTCTTTTTGGTATTATTTTACTTATTTCTATTTATAACAATATTCAGATTCATTTATTGAATAATGATTATTCTAGTTTTTTTGGTTATTCTGTTTTTGAAGTACAAACAGGAAGTATGAAGGGAACCATTGATGCAGGAGACTGGATTGTTGTAGAAGATACCGATGATATTGCTTTGGATGACATTATTACTTTTAAGCAAGGGGATGAGTTTACAACCCATCGAGTGATTGAAAAATACAGTGATACTTATGTGACAAAGGGAGATGCGAATAATACCAAAGATGAACCTATCACGGATGATCAGATCGTGGGAAAGGTTGTTAAAATCTTGCCAAACTTTGGAATTTTACGAAAAACATTATTCAATCCAATTGTTATCATTGCCATTATTGTTACTTTATTCTTAATTAGTTATGCGATGAAGAAAGAGGATAAGGAGAAAGAGAAGCAGATGTTTTCTAAGATAAAAGCTACGTTTACTAAAGTAAAAGAAAAGTCAGTACCAAAGAAGAAAGAAGCTCCAGTGGTGCAACAAAAAGCTACTCCTTTAAAAAAAGAAAAGCCTAAGAAGAAAAAAGAAGCGAAAGTAGAAGTTCAAAAGATTCATGAGGCGAAAGAGGATGTAGAAATGTTAGATGTCGAAACTCTTCCACTTTCGGATGAAGATTTAGATAAAACCATGTATTTTCGAATGATTCCAGTCGATAAAAGTGATTTAGAACCCGTTTATAGCGAACCTGAGAATTTACTTGAAGAGGAAGAAGAAGTAGTGGTATCATCTTCAGTACCAGAAGAACCTCAAAAAGAAGAAAAAACCTTAGAAGTCTTACAAAATAAACGTAAGAAGTGTAAAAATATCCTTGAGAAAGCAATGCTTCTTAAAACAGAAGAGTTGAATGACCTTATTAAAATACTTAATTTTAATCAAGAATATAAATTAAATGAACCAACTATTAAAGAAGCTTTTTTAAAGACTTATATTGATGCAAAATACTATAATTATTGTGGAGATGTAAATACTTCTTATGATAATAAGAATATGCTTCAGAAACTTGATAAAATTATTGATTTAGAAACAGTTAAATTAATTCGTGATTATAAGGGTAGTGATACTAAATACACAGAGAAAGCTGGTAAATTCAATATCATCTTTAAAATTATTAATTATGTAGAGAAATATAGTAGTATTCAAGATTTAAAAGAAAAACGAGAAAAATATAAAAATAAGTTATTAGAACATTTGGATCAGGAATACTTTACTTCAGAAGACTTTATGAAGATGGTAAATAAAATTATTCAGATTCAAAAAACTTATTATAATCAATTGCAAGAAGCGATGGAGAAGATGAAGACCAATTTATTTCATCTTAAATATAGTAAGATCGTAAATCAAAAGATATATGGGGTAAAGATGAGTCATAATTTATCCTTTAGTAAAGTATATAGCGATTACATTATTGAAAAGACTTATAATGAAGGTATTATTGCAGAAGATAAGTTAGAGGTTTTACTTAATCTTTTGATGGTACGTCTTGTAAAAGATATGTATCGGGGAAATTTTTCAAATAAATATCTTTTCCATTTACCAAATGAGTTATATGATAAGAGTAATAAACTAGATGACATTTATAATTTGATTGATGATGAATATGCGAAACAAAGTATTATTACTTTAGTAGATTATCAAGATATTAAAGGAAATAAAACAGTCATGAAAAGTTTAATCAAACAAGGATATCATTTCGCTGTTTATTTAGGTGATATGGAAGAAATAAAAGAAAGTGATTTGGATTTTATGTATATGATGGAGTATTTATTTATTAGTATAAAAAATAAAAAATTAAAGACAAAACTTCCAAAGGATCTTCGGAAAAAGATTGTTTTCGATGATGTTATGAGAAGAGTTTAGTATAGGGGGGATAATGATGAATACATTTGTTAGATTTTTTTACGAGTTTATTTCTATTTTCTTTGATGGTTTTGTGATGATATTCCAGGGTATTTTTAATGGAATCGTCAAAATGTTTAACTTTAATGAATATGCTAAAGTTATTGATAGTTATAAGGGTAGTTTTAATGGAGCTGAAACATTTTTTGTAGTATTAGCAGTGATTTTCTTACTTGCTATTATAGGAATTATTATTTTCTTAATTTACTTATTTATCCGTAAGATGATTCGTAAAGCACAAAATCGAATGAGTAAAGAAGAATTGCTTGAAGAGATTGCTAGTTTAAATGATAAAGTTCGTAAATTAATGAAAGAAAAAGATGAATTAATGGCGATGAAAGTATCACAGCTTGGAATTAATCCGAATGAAGAAGAAAAAGAAGGCGAGGAAGAGCCACAAGAGGAAGGCGATCCAAGTATTCGTTTTCCAAAACTTGTTTCTATTGATAAGGCTTATGAAGGATATCATGTTAAGAACTATGACAATACTTATACGTTAGCAGAATTAATTGATGATTTCCGGTGTTTCTCTGCTAGTAAACTTCATCTATATTATGATAATAGTGTATTAAGACCTTTCTTTGCGGGTCTTGCTTGTGGAAAATTAATTATTTTACAAGGTATTTCTGGTACTGGTAAAACTTCGTTAGCTTATGCTTGGGGAAAATTTGTTAGCAATGATTCCTGTGTAGCTTCGGTACAACCATCTTGGCGTGATAAATCCGATTTCTTAGGATATTTTAATGAATTTACGAAGAAATTTAATGAAACGAAAGCGCTTGGAGAAATTTATACAGCTACTTTTGATGATAATGTTCATACGATTATTCTTGATGAAATGAACTTAGCGCGGGTTGAATACTATTTTGCGGATTTCCTTTCTATTTTGGAAATGCCAAATACCGATGAATGGATTGTTGATTTGGTACCAAGTGGATGGCCAAACGATCCGGAAAAAGTGACGAATGGAAAATTAAAGATTCCAGAAAACTTATGGTATATTGGTACGATTAATAACGATGATTCCACCTTTATGGTTACGGATAAAGTATACGATAGAGCAATGCCTATTGATATTAATACCAAAGTTGATCCATTTAAATGTCGGGAACAAGATGCCATTCTTTTAAATGCTAGTTATTTGAATAACTTATTTAAAGAAGCAGTAGAGCAGAATCCAGTTTCAGAAAAAGATTTAGCGCTTGTAAAAGAAATTGATGATTATGTTATTGAACATTTTAGAATTGCCTTTGGTAATCGTATTATGAAACAGCTTGGGGTATTTGTTCCTATTTATGTAGTATGTGGTGGAAAATCGATTGAAGCGATTGATTACTTTGTAGCGAAGAAGATTTTACGTAAATTTGATCAGTTAAGTGTAGCTTTTATTCGTGATGAGATTGATCCATTTATTTCATTTTTGAATAAGACTTGTGGAAAAAATGTCATGAAAGAATGTATTGCTTATTTGGAAAATTTAAAGAAGAGTATATAGTTAGGGGTTGATGTCTATGGAAAAAGAGGTATCCATGGAAGAAGAAAATGATGTATTTCAGCAACGAAGTGCTCATTTCTTGAAAAAATTAGAGAGTGACATGGATTATAAATCCGAATTTAATGGTGACTTGATGTCTTTTGACTGGGTCAATGAAATTGAATTTGCTTGTCCTCGAATAGATATCATTGTCCGAAATCCAAAACTTACTTTGATTAAGGAAGAGAATCTTGTAAAGGTTGAAAGAGCCAAAAAAATTACAGTGGATAGTGTAAAAGATTTAGCAAAGCATAGTCAATATATTTCGAGAGTAAATAAAAAAACGAAAGATGTAGAGCCTTCTAAAATTTTAGATGTTCGTAATGAAGAGACTTATAATATATATGAGAATCGTTTCTTATATACTTTAATTCAGGATTTGGAAAAATTTATTTTTCAAAAAGAAAAGATGTTGGAACATTTTGAGTTAAATAATAATAAACAAATGGAATATAAAGGAAATAGTACTACAGAGCGAGAAAAGATTCAAATTGAGTTGAAGATCTCTTCTTCTTCTCTTCCTTCTGTTCAAGATGATAAGAAACTGAAAGAAGAGATTGAAGCGATTAAAAAGAGAATTAAACGAATTAAAGAGTTTCTTTCTAGTTGGGAAAAGAGTGAGATGTATAAAGAGCTTGATAAAGCGCATGTTACTCTTGTAAAGCCTCCTTTAAAAAAGACCAATATCTTATTAAAAAACCCTAATTTTCGAATTGCGGTTCGACTTTGGGATATTATTCGTATGTATGATTATGAAGATAATGATGTTCCAAGAGAAGAAGAGGGAAATGGTAGTATTGATGTCATGAAAGGTTTCTTGGACCATTCCTTTTTCATTGACTATTTAGTTTTAGATTCTATGACGAAGTCAAAGCGAGAACAGAGGAAGAGAATGTCTCATTATGCAGTTATTTTGTTAACTGAAGAGATGAATCGGGTTTTGGCTTTATTAAAAAGTAGTGGCATTAAGGTAAGTGAAGAAGAATTGCTTGCGGCGGTGGCCAAAAAGATGAAAGAGGGAAAAAGTGATCGTTTGGTAGGAATGGATGATGTTAAGAAAAAATTTAAGAGTGCATTGGAAGAGTATTTAGAAAGGACAAAACAGTATTTGTAGTGAGGCATATGAAAAAGTTTAATTATAAAAAATTATGGAAAATCATCAAAACAATTCTTAATATTTTAATAACTATTTTTGTTATTTTGTTTTTTGTAGTCGTCTGTTTACAGCGCTTTAGTAATAATCAGCTTTCTTTCTTTGATTATCGGATGTTTACTGTGGTAACTGGTAGTATGGAGCCGGAATATAAAGTAGGGGATGTTTTAATTTCTAAGGTGACGGATCCAGAAGATATTAAAGTGGGGGATACCATCAGTTATTTAGGAAAACAAGGAGATTTTCGAGATAAGGTTATTACCCATGAGGTAGTAGAGATTGAGCAGGATTCAAATGGGGTTTATTATTTCCATACCAAAGGTATTGCTAATTTAGTAGAAGATCCAATTGTTTCTGAAGAACAGTTATATGGTGTTGTTATTTATAAATCCGTTATTTTATCCTTTATTTATAAGATCATTAGTAATAGTGTTGGATTGTTCTTATTTATTATTATTCCAATTTTATATTTAGTGGGTTCTGAGATTATTCATGTTATGTTAGAAAAAGAAGAAAAACGAAGAAATAAATTAGAAAAAGAATAAGATAAGGTGGTGTTTTGCGCCTATGAAAAAGAGACTTCTTAAATTCAATATCCTTTCCTTGTTTTGCATTGCCGTTTCTTTATTATCCATTACGTTAGCATGGTTTGCTTATAGTGGATTGGCAAGTGCTTCTACTGAAGTTGATGTTAAAGCTTGGTATGTGCAGTTTACAAAGGATAATCAGGCCGTTTCTAATGAAATTGTTCTTGCTTTGTCGGATATTTATCCAGGTATGGATCCGATTACAGAGCGGGTTAGTATTAATAATTTAGGGGATACGGATGCTCAATTAAGTTATGATATTACGTCTGCTCGTATTTTAGAAAGTGAGTTAAGGAACGATACGATTTCTTCAGAGGAAATTGAAGATACTCTTTCTCATGATTTTCCTTTTCATGTTAATATTAATTTAAGTAAAAATTATGTAGGAGCGCATGATGATATGAGTGAGTTTGAAGTTTCGGTTTCTTGGCCTTTGGATTCGGCAAATAATGAGTTAGATAGTGAATGGGGAAATCAAGCTTATGCTTTTCAGCAGAAGGAAAATGCTAAAAAAGAAGAGGATGAAAGTTATGAGGTTCGTTCTACGGTTCATATTGCGATAGATGTAAAAGCTGAACAATTCGTTGTTGATAATGAATCTTCTGATATGGATTATAATTTAGGTGATTTAATTTTATATGATGTTGTTTCGAATCAAACTTGTGATACTTTGAGTTCTACTTGTTTTAAGACTTATGTTATTGATACCAATAACAAAATAGGAGATACGAGTGTTACATTGTTACCGGATTTATTTCATACATATGTGACTGGAAATTATGCTAGTTATGCAAGTAGCCTTAGTTCTGTTACTTCTACTTGGACGGTTCCAACGAGAGCTTTGACTTTGGAAGATCTTTTGCCAATTATTGCAAAAGATGTTGAAAATTCCTATGTTGTTCGTGAAAATTTATCTAATGTTGTCATTGGTAATTTGAGTTATGGTGATCGTTTTGCTACGGAAGTTTTAAAGGTAGTAGCCGGTGGTGGCTATTATCAGTTTTCGAACCAAAGATTTCCTTATCTTATGAGTAGTAAGTGTTATTGGATTAATACTGATTATAATGCGACACAGGCTTTCTCTTTGGTAAAAGTAGATGATAACCTTTCAAAAATTTATGGAGAGGATAAAGCAGCAGAATGTAGCGTTATTCCGGTTATTGAGGTTGCAAAATCCTCTTTTACTTAAAACCGCTTTAAAGTGGTTTTATTTTTGTACAAAAGAAAATTCATACATAAAAAATTACTAGGAAATATGATATGATTAATTTGACCATAATCGGAGGTGTATGCTATTGAAGATTCAAGGACAGAATTTAAAATTAAAGTGGTGGATGACTTGGAAGAATCTGTTATAGCCTTTTTAAATAAAGATGGTGGTAGCATCTATATTGGTGTTGATGATAATGGTAATGTAATTGGATTAAAAAATAATATTGATTTGTTTCAACGAAAAATAAAGGATAAAATAATTTCAAATATTGAACCATCTGTTTTAGGATTATTTGACTTAGAAGTACTTACAAAAGAGAACAAAAAATATTTAAAGATAACAATAGCAAAAGGATATGAAACTCCATATCATATAAAAGGAATGGGAATGACTCCAGATAGTTGTTTTATTAGAGTTGGTAGTTCCAATGAAAAAATGGATGAATATTTAATAAATAAGATGTTTAGAGAAAGAACAAAAAACTCTTTAAAAAATATTATTTCTCCAAGACAAGATTTAACTTTTACTGACTTAAAAATATATTATGCCGAAAAAGGTTTTGAAGTTGGTGA
>CALVJC010000081.1 GCA_944331945.1 uncultured Bacilli bacterium | reverse complement strand
TGTGGCCGATCACCCTCTCAGGTCGGCTATGCATCGTCGCCTTGGTAGGCCATTACCCCACCAACAAGCTAATACAGCGCAGGCTCATCCTCAAGTGAAGCTTTAAAGGCTCCTTTTAATATAGAAGAACGTATCCTTCTATATATCATCCGGCATTAGCAATCATTTCTAACTGTTATTCCAGTCTCGAGGGTAGATAACCCACGTGTTACTCACCCTTGCGCCACTAAGCGGGAATCCAAATCCATCTTTGTGCAAGCACGCAAACTTCATTGGGCCGCTTCGTTCGACTTGCATGTCTTAGGCATGCCGCCAGCGTTCATCCTGAGCCAGGATCAAACTCTCAATAAAAATTAAAGTTTATTTTCGTTTTTCCTGACTACTCAAAATTGACGTTTTGCTTAGTTTTCAAAGAACATTTGCTTGTTATTTCCAAGCTGCGTTTCTAATATACCAAATCTTTTTCTTTATGTCAACACTTTTTTTAACTTTTTTTGTTGTTTTGTTGACACTTTTATTTGGCATAAATTTACAC
Source organism: uncultured Bacilli bacterium (assembly GCA_944331945.1). Classification (GTDB taxonomy): domain Bacteria; phylum Bacillota_I; class Bacilli_A; order RF39; family UBA660; genus Onthousia. Next base: position 11,110 of record CALVJC010000081.1, on the reverse strand, counting down.
CGCTTTTTTCTCGGTGTGCTTCCACTATATCAACTAATTTAACCTTTGTCAACAACTTTTTTGACAATTTTTAAATTTTTTTGATATACACTTTTTGGCACACCTTTATGGGAAATTTTTGTCGTTTTTTGCTGCGACGTTTTCTAATATAACAGACACTAACTTTTCTGTCAATCGTTTTTTGCAATTTTTTTCATTTTATTTTATGCAAAAAGAAAAAAAAGATTACTCTTTCCTCCATTTCTCATAAAGTTGGTGATATTTCTTGATAGTATTAGGAGAAAAATAGTTCTCTTTTTTTCGTATTTCTTCAATTAAATTACTCAATTCTTCTTTTATAATATGGTCTATTTCTACTGGATAATGCATTTTTTTCTTGTGATAATAATACTCACCGCGATCCACTATTTTAAAGCTGCCGGTCGGAAATACTTTTACATCAAGATCATAATCTATATATTTAATTGTACCTTCTTCAATGATGATGGGGCTTGCTAAATTACAGTAGTAATAAAGTCCTTTGCTTTTGCATTGACCAATAATGTTATACCATTTATTGGTAAAAAAGAATAAAATGGCCGGTTCTTTGGTGTGCCAACTTCTACCATCGGCTTCTGTTACTTTGGTATGATCGTTACCAAAAATATAAAGGCCCTCTTCTTTTTTATAAGCCAAAAGAACAGCTTCATCCCAAGCTTTGTAAATTTTTCCATTGTGCTTATAACTATGAATTTGATATTTTTTTCCTATCTGTAATCTTTCCATTGCTTTTTCCCTTCTTACCAAAATTATAAAGGAAAATAAAAAAAAGAGCAACCGCTCTATTTTCTATTCAAATAATGTATCACACAGCCGGCAAGACCTACAATTATGATAATGACCACACACCAGAAAACAGGATTGTTTGAATTTTTGTCTAAAAAAGCTAACACTTTTTCATTTAAATCGTTTAATGCCTCGCCTAAATCAAATAAAATCATTCTTCTTCCTTCTCTTCTTTATGTTTTACTTCTTTTATTATTTTTGCATCTTTCGCTTTGGGATCTTCTCCTTTATGATAATCTTCTGTGGTTTTTTCTATTTCAATGCGAAATCCATTGCTTTTCTTAAGTAAAAAGGTATTGACTAAGTCTAATACAGCATAAAGAATTAAAAATATACCAATAATTTTGCTAATAACAACAGCTCCACTAAAAGGATTAAAGAGTAAGACAACGCCACACACTAAACTTAAGAGTGAAATGACTAAGGTACTAACCCAATATTTGTTTTGCATATTTCTTAAAACAAGAGCTTGTTGGACTTTAATGGCACTGCTTATAATGATACCAATGCCTAGTACTACTGGGATAATACTGCCAATCATTTTTGGCTCTATTACAAAGAAAGCTCCTGCCAAAATGCTAATGATACCATAGACAATATTTAATTGCGTAAAAGAATCTTTATTGTTCTTCGTCGAAAAAAAGCGGATGATCGCGATAATTCCTACAGCAAAAAGAGCAGCTCCAATAATATAGGATATGGTCATTAAGGTTGCTTCTGATTTAAAGAATAATAATAGCCCTAAAATTAAAATGATTAAAGAACTAATTATCGATGGCCAAAGTATTTTTTTAATTTCAATCTTCATATTTCCCTCCACTACATCTTTATTTTAGCATAAATTATTTTTCTTGCAACTCTATATTTACAGCAATTGTACTTTCATTTTGCGTTTTTGTTAATTTCTCGTAAGAAAATTGTTTCCTTTTTCCAAATAAGCTAGAGAGAATTTGAAAAAAGAAGATCAATTCACATAGAAGAAGTACAAATATTACCAGATTTATTAATCTTCCCATAAAAACAGAGTTTGTTTCTATTGCGCGTAATCTTGTAAGATAGTTAGGAATCATTAAAATTCCAAGATATAAAAGACATTGTCTTAAGAAAAGAAAGAAGACTCGTCCTTTTTGTCCTTTATAAACTAATTTTATTTTCACAATAAACTTACCAATGGTATAGCCGTTCGTAAGGATGGGAATAAGAATATAATATAGAAAGAAAAGAATAAGAGACATCGTTTCATAGTGTTTAACATCTTTAAAAAAGGCAGTTCCTATTAAGAAAAAGAGAAAGAAGAAAAATAGATCTATAAGGAAAGCGACTATGCGACGATAGAAAGATACTTCTTGTCCTTTTTGATAAGATTTTTCGTCAATCTTTTTACGACTCGGTAAAAATTTGGTGAATAAAGGTGTAATTCCATAACCAATCATTCCTCCTAAGGTGTTCATCAGTAAGTCATCCACATCAAAAAGACGATACGCTTTCGGATAGATGCCAAATAATCCAGTTAGTTGGGTTATTTCGAAGAAAAGGCTTAATAGAAAAGAGGCCAATAATACTTTGGACCATTTCTTTTCGAAATAGTAACGCAGATAAATACCGAAAGGAATGGTTAGAACAATGTTGAATAATACCGTATAGACAGTAGGATTTTGAATTAAAGTTAAATAACTGCTCGGATCATTCCAAACAATTTTGGTGTGATTGGCAATATCCGTAATGAATTGAAACGGAATGAGTTGGGGCTGTTTGGTAGGCATGAGAGCTACTTCTTCTCTTGTTGGTAGTGGTAAAATAACAAGGAAAAAAGCCGCTAGCAAGTAAAGGACAAAAGTATAGACAATGGCACTTCGTAAGATGGGAACGGAACCAAATTTATGATATTGATAGATAAGATATGGTAAGGTTATCAAAAGAGCAATAAAGGGGAAAACTAGAAGAGCTACTTTAATGGGTTCTAAATACGCTTCCATCTTCTAACCTTCTTCTTTCAATTTTTGAAAGACTTCTTTCAAGTCTATTTGTTGATCAATATAAGATTGCATTAATGTTAAAAGAGGTACTTTGATCTTTTTTTCTTGACAAAGAGAAAGCATAGCAGAAAGAGCATAACGTCCTTCTACCGTATTATGATGGAGAAACGCTTCGGCTTCTTCCCTATTTTCTTCTAAAAGTCGTCCATAACGATAATTACGGCTATTCAAACTATTGCAGGTTAATAAAAGATCACCAATACCAGCATAGGTATCTATCGTTTCTTTTTGACCTCCTAAGGATAAGATTAAGCTTTTCATTTGATGAAATATTTCAGTCATAAAGTAAGCTTTGGTAGAGTCCACTGGGTATTTCGTTCCTAACGCTCCCATAAAAATGGCTAAGATATTTTTAATGACACTGGCATATTGTACCCCTAAAAGATCTTCCCTTGTTTCTATTTTTATTTCGGTGTTTTTAAAAAGCTGATTTACGATTCGAATCGTTTCTTTGTCCTTAGAAGCTAAGGTCATACCTGTTGGAATGTTTTGAATCAGTTCTTTGGCAAAAGTAGGTCCTGCTAAAAAGCTGAAGGTTCCTTCTAAATTTGAGAAAGTGAAAAGATCAGACATTAAATTGTTAGTGCCTTTTTCTAATCCTTTCGAAACAAATAAATAATGATGGGGTCCTTTTACGACCTTTTTTACTTGCTCTAAAACATTTCTTACGGCTCCACAAGGGACTGCTACTACAACAAGATTTGCTTGAGATAAGGCTTCTTCTAAATTCATCGTTATTTTTAAATCATCCTTTAAGATGATATTGGGTAAGACTTTTTCCCTTGTATGTTTTTGGGTAATTTCTTCAAATTCTTCTATAAAGGGAGTATAGAAAGTAATATTTACTTCTTCGGCATATTGTTCCCATAAACTTCCTAAGGAAAGACCAAAAGCTCCAGTTCCTAGAATTGTTATTTTCATGATTATCGCTTCCTTTTCTGTTTTCTATCGTATCATAATTCTTATTTTTTGAAAAGAAAAGACCCTTCTTAGAGTCTTTATTTTGTCAACTGCGGATTGTCTTGATGAAAGATCTTTTTTTGATCATTTGCACTTTTATCAAAAGCTTCTTCCACAAGAGTACAAGCATGCGTTTTTGAAGTGAAATCTCTTCTTAATTTAAGAGTGTTAAAGTCCATGAGCTTTTCTTCTAAGTCTTCGGTTTCTAGGAAAAGAAAACTTGCTCTTAATAATTCTTGATGTTGGAGCATTTCTGCTTGGCGTTCTTGATCAAAAGATAAATCAGAATGAGATAAAAGACAATCGATTTGTTGGTTTGCCATTTTTTGGCCATATTCTTTTTGTCGCTCTGAAAGGTCTTTTTCAAAAACCGGGTATAAATGTTTTAATTGTCCAACGCAGTCAGGAATTTGTCCTTTTAAGTTTCCTTGAAATAAATTATTCATATAATTATCTTCAAAATTTGATAGATAAATATAGTAAAAGCGATTCTTTTGTAAGGTGGTACGAATTTCTTTCTTTAAATCTTGGCGTTTTGAATCTTCTTCTAAGAAAGTTAGAAAAGCGATTTCTGTTTCTTGCTCCAAGGCAGATTGTAGAGGTATTTTCATTTCTTTTCTTTCTTGTAGTTGTTCTAGCTTGTTTATGATCCGGCGAATTTGTAAGGTATTTTGTTCTTTGGTAATGACTGCTTCTATATCATCTTTCGTGCTTAGATTCTTTTTTATTTTTTTAAAGTGTTGTAGTAAGTGTTGTTGTTCTGTCTTTTTTAAAATGAAATGATAGTAATATTTTTCGATCATACAAAGCTTATTTAATTGATTTATGGCCTCTAGTAAAGAATCGTTTGTATTATTTTGAAAAGAATCAATAATTTCTTGATACAAGAGAAAAGTACCTCTTGCTAACTTTAATAACGATTCTTTGTGCCAACGTTCATCCCTGGTTAGCTCCATTTCCTCCACCTCTTTTAATTGTTACTTATTATAGCACGTATTCTGTTCTTAGAAAAGAATTTTATCAAAAAATCCCAAAATATATATGATTTAAGAACGAACCCTTTTCTAATTTTTCTTTTTCTTTTGAAAGGAATGTTTAAATATTTTTTGTACATAATAATTGCGATAGTGGTTATATATCCACTAGTTGTTCACCATATGGCTTGCTACAATATATTTAGGCGATGTTAATAAAGGAGAGATGTAGATGGATAAGAGTGTTGAATTAGAAGTCGAAAATGGCACTTATATCTTTAAACTAGAACAGATATTAGCAGAGAAAAACATTTCGAAAAATAAACTAGTTCGTGATACCAATACTGATTTTAAAGTTATTAAACGACTTGCCAGTGGTAATTTAGTACGAATTGATATTTATGTTCTAGCAAGACTTTGTAATTATCTTAACTGTGATGTTCAAGATATTATAGAATTTAAACGAAAAAAGAAATAAAGCTAAGCAGTCTTATTTCTTTTTTTTATCTTTTTTCTACGAACAATAAAGCCTTCTAAAATTTTATAGCCATTTTTATTTTTCATGTAGAAGTATCCTAAGACAGAAAATGTCGTTGCTCCTATAAAGTTAACAATCAAATCTTCCATGGTATCAATACCGCCCAAATCAAGGTAGCCACCTTCAATTACTTCTTGTTCTCCATTGTTATAATAAATAATTGTTTCATCAATATTATTAATAATTACTGGGACATTACTTTTCGCCCCTTCAAATTCTACTGAGGATACCCATTCTACTTGGGTATCTTTTTGCATATCAACTTTGGTTAAGCGATCGGCGCCATATTCAAAGAATTCCCAAAGTACTCCTACCGTCATGGAAAAGCAGAACGAAACAAGGGCTACAAAAACAGGTGTTAAATGAAGGGAAACTTTTTCACTTTCATTTAAAATATAGACGAGGGAAAAGCCAATTCCAGCACAAAGGAACCCATTTAAAGTGTGCAAGATGGTGTCCCAATGAGGGAAAATTCCGTAAAAGTTTTGAATTTCACCTAAAATTTCGGCAGAGAAAATAAAGATTAAGATAATTCCTTCTAATAAGGGAGGAATTTTAATATTCAATTTATCACTGGCAATAAAAGGTAAAACAAATAGGATTAAGGTAAGAACACATAAAAAGGCATTGTGATAATTTCCTAATAGTAATTCCCGAATCAAACATAAAATGACTAAAAGTCGTAAGAAGAAATATAGTTTTGTTACTCCCGATTTATTTTCTTGTTGATAACGTTCTTTTAACTTTTGAGAAAAGCTTTTCCATTTTGGCATACTGCAACCTCCATTTCTTTTATTATATAGGATATTTTAAAATTTGTAAAACTGTGATATAATACACTCATCACAAAAAGGAGGGGACTGTTATGGTAAAGAATGTTGTCGCGATTGTCGGACGTCCCAATGTGGGAAAAAGTACACTTTTTAATAAAATTGCTGGAGGTAAAATTTCGATTATTGAAGATACTCCGGGGGTGACAAGAGACCGTATTTATCAAGAAGTAAGTTATCAAAATAAGAAGTTTTTGTTGATCGATACCGGGGGAATTGATCAAGAGAAGATGGATTTTAATGAAGAGATCAAAATGCAGGCAGAAATTGCCATTAAAGAAGCAGATGTGGTTATCTTCGTTGTCGATGGGAAAGAAGGTTGTACCCAGAATGACTTTGTAGTACGCGATATTTTAAGGAAAAGTGGTAAAAAAGTGGTTGTGGCCATCAATAAAGTAGATAACAAAGAATCCGAAAAACATCAATATGATTTCTATGAGTTGGGGTTTTCCGATTATATTCCTATTAGTGCGATTCATAATACGGGCTATATTGAATTAATGGATGCGGTTACTTCTTCTTTTAAGGAACAAGAAGAAAAAGAAGAAGATCCACGGATTAAGCTTTGTATTATTGGACGACCAAATGTAGGGAAAAGTAGTCTTACCAATGCTCTTTTGAATGAAGAGCGAGTGGTTGTCTCCCCTATCGCTGGTACGACAAGAGACTCCGTTGATTCTGTTTTTAAATATCATGGTGAAGAATATGTTTTGATTGATACGGCGGGGATGCGCAAAAAGGGAAAAGTATTTGAAAATGTGGAAAAATATAGTTTATTACGAAGTATGAGAGCCATTGATCGTAGTGATATTTGTCTTGTGGTAATTAATGCGGAAGAAGGAATTAAAGAACATGATAAACATATTGCGGGTTATGCGATTGAAAAAGGAAAAGGGCTTATCTTTGTCGTTAACAAATGGGATACGGTGAAAGATACCACTTTAAAAGATTATCAAAATTTAATGCGGGCAGAATTTCAATTTGCAACCTACGCCCCTATCGTTTATCTATCGGCTTTAACAAAGAAAAGAATTCATACTTTGATGCCAGAAGTCATTAAAGTGGCAGAAAATATCAAGCGAGAAATTAAAACAAGTATCTTAAATCAAGTTGTTATGGATGCTTATCAGTTAAATCTACCTCCAAGCTATAAAGCGAAACGTTTAAAAATTTATTTTACGAGTCAAACAGGAATCAAACCTCCTAAGTTTACTTTCCGGGTCAATAATAAAGGACTCGTTCATTTCTCTTATCAAAGATATTTAGAGAATAAATTACGAGAAAATTTTGAATTGGAAGGGACTCCAATTATATTACAATTTAAGAATCGAAAGGGGGATGAATAATGTTTTTTAATCGAAAAGATCCCAAAACAGAATTAGAAGGGATTGAAAGAGCAATCGAGATTTTAAACGATCGTTATGAAAAAAAGCAAGTACCGATCGAAGTATTTCGGAAGAAGTCTTTTGAGTTTGCTAAGAAAAAAGAAAAATGCTTGAAAAAGTTAGCGAAAGCAGAAAAGAAGGAACAATAACCTTCTTTTTTCATATCCTAACAGTAGGAGGTTTCAGATATGTTTGGCGATAGTTTTTTTAAGAAAGTGGAACAAAAAACCAATGTTAGTAAAGATTCCATTTTAAATCTGGCAAATAAATTACAAAATGGAAATATGAAAGATGAAGCGACGCTTAGTGAGGTCGTTGATGAGATTGCAAATATGACTGGGAAAAATATTACCAAAGAAAAGAAGGATAAGATTATCAAGACCATTATCAATGATCAAGTTCCTGAAGATGTGGATAAAATGTTTTAGAGCTTTGGCTCTTTTTTCTTGGAATAATTCTTTTTCTTTCTCATAAAGTGAAATAGAAGAAAAGAAAAGGTGAATGTTTATGGAAAAATCAGAAATTATCAAAAATATTGCTCTTCGTACGGGAGGAGATATCTATTTAGGGGTTGTCGGTGCTGTTCGAACAGGAAAAAGTACTTTTATCAAGAAAATGGTAGAGACCCTTGTTATTCCTTATATTGAGGATGAATACGAGAAGAAAAGAACTTTGGATGAAATTCCCCAAAGTGCTCAAGGAAAAACAATTATGACTACGGAGCCTAAGTTTGTACCGAATCATGCAGCGAAGGTAAAGATCGATGATTTTAGTTGTAATATTCGGTTAGTCGATTGTGTGGGATTTGTGATTGATAATGCCAAAGGGGCAAGTGATGAAAATGGTCCAAGAATGGTAAAGACTCCATGGTATGATGAAGAAATTCCTTTTACGGAAGCGGCTGAAATTGGGACGGAGAAAGTCATTAAAGATCATTCGACAATTGGAATTGTGGTGACGACGGATGGTTCGATTGGAGAGTTTAACCGCAGTGATTATTTAAATGCGGAAGATCGGGTCATTGAGGAGTTAAAGTCAATGGGAAAACCGTTTATTGTATTATTAAATTCTACTCATCCTACTCTACCGGAAACGGAACGACTTGCAGAAACTTTGAAGGAAGAACATCAAGTCCCTGTTTTACCAATTAATATTGAAGCGATGAATGAACGGGAAATGATTTCTATTTTAAGAGAAGCTCTTTATGAATTTCCAATTTTAGAAGTCCGGGTGAATATGCCAGAATGGATTGCTATTTTAAATCATGATAATCCTATTAAGAAACAGTATATAGATGTGATTCGGGAAAGTGTGGTTGAAATTGATAAGTTAAGAGATATTGAGTCAATTACGGAGCATTTCAAAGATTGTGATGTGATTGAAAAAGCTTATTTAGCAGAGGTTGATCCGGCGACGGGTATTGTTACCATTAATTTAGAAGCTCCACCTGAGTTATATAATCAGGTTTTAAAAGATATTGTAAAAATTGATGTCACTAGTAAGGCCGCTTTGCTTTCCTTATTCCAAGGTTATGAAGAGGCCAAACGAGAATATGATCAAATTAAATATGCGCTTAAAATGGTGAAACAGACGGGTTATGGTGTGGCGACACCTTCGCTTGAAGATATGAAGTTGGAGTCTCCAGAGATTATTAAGCAAGGTCCACGTTATGGAATCAAATTAAAAGCGGTCGCTCCTAGTATTCATATGATCCGAGTTGATGTTCACTCTACTTTTGAGCCGATCATTGGTAGTGAGAGTCAAAGTAAAGAGTTGATTGATTATCTTATGAGAGATTATGAAACGAACCCAAGTGAAATTTGGAAAAGTGAAATCTTTGGTCGCAGTCTCGATAATATCGTTCAAGAAGGAATTCAATCAAAAATTGCTATGATGCCTGATAATATTCGTTATAAATTACAACAGACTCTTACCAAGATTGTCAATAAAGGATCCAATAATATGATTGCCATTGTTTTATAAAAAGAAGAAGATTTTTCGGAGCAAACGAGAAATCTTTTTTATTAATCTTTATTTAAATTTATAGTATAATAGAATTAAGAACTGAGGTGAATGCAATGAAAGACAAATTTCAACTAACAAAAGAAGAAAACATATTTTTAGCAAAAAAAGTATTAGTTTCTAATATTTATAATAGCGCTAAAATGGAAGGTATTAATACTACCTATCCTGATACCAAAACTATTTTAGAAGGAGTCAATGTCCCCACTTTAAAGTTAGACGAAATCAATTGTATTTTAAATCTAAGAGACGCTTGGAATTTTACTCTTTCTCATCTTGACGATGAAGTTGATCTTGATTTTATCTGTCAGATTAATTCTTTTGTATCTAGAAATGAATCTTTAGAATGGGGCGTTTTAAGAAAAGGAAAAGTTGGGATTCATGGAGTTGATTTCATTCCTGATATTCCCAAAAAAGATAAGGCTATTCAGAATATTCATGCTATTTTAAAAGAAGAAGTACCTACTGTACGAAGTTTAAATCTCATGCTTTACTTAATGAGAAATCAAATTTTTTGGGATGGTAATAAAAGGACAAGTATGATTGTAGCGAATAAAATTCTGATTCAAAATGGTTGTGGAATTATCACAGTAAAAGAAGAGTTTCTCCAGGACTTTAATCATTTATTAACAGAATACTATAATACTGGTAAGAAAGAAAAATTAATTTCCTTTTTATATGATAACTGTATCTTTGGATTAGAAGTCGAAGCATAGTAAACCGTTGTGACTTTACATATGTTAAGAAAGATCGACTACTTGATTTTTTATGGAACATCTTTTTAAGTGAGGAATTAACTTTTCTAGTTTTTCACCATAGATAATCTTGCTGTGTTCTAAATAGTTAAAAAAGTTTTGTTTTCCTAGCTGTTCTTCTAATAAATAAATCTTTCCTTGATATAAATAAAATTCATTCAAAGTAGAAGGTAACTCTTCTAGTTCAAAAGCAATTTTTTGTTTTCCAATAAAAACAATTTTCATATCAATATTATGATCTCCTAAGCCAAAATCATCTAAGAGCGTTATTTTTAAGATGGTTCCTACTTTATCATGATAGCCTACTTCAATTTGATAAAAGCCCGCCTTTAAAAAATGATAGTATTGGTTGTATTTTAATAGGAAGGTTTTGATATTTTGAATCGTTTCACTTTTGTCTTGATGATAAATGTTTTTGGTTAAAAAACAAGTGAAGGAATCATCTTCTTCAAATACCATGTGCATGTTTCTCACCTAGTGTAAGGTATGCAAAAAGACTTAGATCGTGTCCACGACTAAGTCTTCTAATTTTTTATGGATTTCTTCTTTTCCTTCTTTGGTTTCACTAGAGAAGATAACAAGATCATCTCCTACGACTAGATCTAGTGTTTCTAGAATTTGTTTTTGGCATTTTTCTCTTTTACTAGTTCCTACTTTGTCCGCTTTGGTAGCGACAATGGTAACAGGGATCTTATAATATTTTAAGAAATTATACATCAAGACATCATCTTCTGTTGGTTTGTGGCGAAAGTCAATGAGAAAAAAAACTCTTTTTAATTCTTGTC
>CALVJC010000080.1 GCA_944331945.1 uncultured Bacilli bacterium | reverse complement strand
TATCACTCGAAGTCCATTTCTCTACAACTTCTCCATCTTCATTTCGAATCTCGATTTCTGCTCCTGGTAATTCTTCACTTGTTGTAATGTCAACTTTACTGATTTGAACTTTCGTATAATCATTCGGAAAATATATCTCATTTGCAGCTACCGTTCCTTTTTCTGGTACATATACTTCAATTGGCGTTGGATAACAAACGTATCCTGCTGGCGCCTCTACTTCTTCAATCGTATAGCGTCCAACTTCTAACTCTTCTGTTGTATGAACTTTTCCATCACTCGTATAACTATCGACGACTTCTCCAGCACTATTCTTAATTTCTATCTTAAAACCTGGAATCGATAAATTAATACTTATCTTTTGATCTGCAATGCTAACAGACGTATAATTATTTTTAATAAAGACTTGTTGAACACTTCCTGTATTTGTTACGGTAAATCTCAAAGAAGTTGGATTCAACACATATCCTGCTGGTGCAGCCACTTCTTGTAAGATATACGTTCCTACTGGAACTTTGGTAATTGTCATAGGCTCATTTGTAGTTACAATATTATCTAAGTAAACTTCTCCTGTCGCTTGATCAATAATTCGTAGCGTCGCTCCAGCAATATAATTACCTGTATTCAGATCAATCTTTCCGACTTGAATCTTCGTCACATCATCTTTCATCGTAACAGTCTGGACCTCTCCAGTCTCTTTTACTTCAAATTTCACACGTGATTGATTTAAAATATAACCTTCCGGGGCGATCGTTTCTCTTAAATAATAAGTTCCTACTGGTAACTTTTCTATTTCATAAGGAGTATTCCCCGATACCCATTTTAATTCTTGCCCATTTAATTGAACAACATCTCCTGCTTCATTTTCAATTTGTAACGTCGCTCCAGGTAACTCTTGACTATTGGTAATATCCTGTTTACTAATTCGTACCTTCGTATAATCATTTTCTATTTCAATCGCAACTTCTTGGGTTGTCGCCTCCACCGTAAACGTTTTCGAACTACCCTTTACATAACCATCGGGAGCACTTAACTCCTCAACCACATAAGTCGTTCCAATACTAAGTCCTGTAATTTCTTTTGGTGAAGTCGTAGAAGTCCATTCTTCAATCGTCTGCCCTGCTTCTGTTCTTAATCTTAATCTCGCTCCCGCAACATTAACTTTCGCTCCTGTATCCGGATCGGTAGATGTCTTAGTAACAGTAACTTTATAATCATCTCTTAATTTATATACCCGCCATGTGATAACTGGATTCTTTGGCACAATTTCCGTAATAACATTACTATTAATCTGCTCTACTAAATTCGCATGACTCGTAGAATGCCAATATTTATCATCACTAGAATTCTCACCCCAGAAAAATCCCACATGGTGATCATACCCCTCATTGTTCAGATCGGCATAAGACCAAATAATGTCACCTTTTTCCAAAATACCAGATGCTAACATCTCTTCTTTTGAACTAAAATCATAATAAACGACATTTCCTTGAACGGTAGAACTGTTTTGAAACTCTGTCCAAGTTGGAGAATAATAAGTATCTGGATTTCGTCGAATCGCTGAACATGGAATTATACTATGGTTCTGTGTAGCAATGGCATTCATAACATACCAAACAAAGCCCGTACAATTCATGTACTTCTCTCCATTCGGACCGGGATCTCCATTCGGCCAAGCACTAACATCAGGGCTCGAATAATAAGGAGTTCCAATAAAATAGCCATCATTTTCATGACTTTCCAAATAAGATACCAAATCGGATCGCGAAAAACCAAAATAATCATTGATATAATTTGTCGATGTTGGGGCTGCCATAGTGGTTTTTACTACCCCCAAAAAAACTGCTGCCAAAACAATGATAGAAAGTAACGTAATATTAACAAATAAAGTACGATGTCCTCTTTTCATTCTTCAATCACCTCAACTAAACAGTACACTCACTCTACTCTAATAAAAAGATAACATCATGTCGCCTTTATGTCAATTTTTATTCAAAAAAAAGAGTCTATTCTTCTTGAGACTCTTCCGAATTTGTATTTAAATAATCTTCCGTAACTTCCTGATCAATCGCCTGTTCTATGCTTTCTTCACTATCAATAATTTCATCCCATGACTCATCCGTTTCTTCATCTACATTAATCCGAACTTTCGTATCTCCAACCAACTCAATTCCTAGCGTTTTTTCAACTGTACATGAAATTCCATCGGCCACAATTTCTGCTTTCATACAACTTGGACCGTCTAAACTGCGCACAATAATTTCTTCTTCACTAGAATCTGGATCATTTCCCGTAATCGTAATCGTTTCTTGATAAGGATGCGTTTCTTTTAACACTTCTGTTTTGGTATCATTATCATAAGAATACCACACATTAATATCATAACTTCCTTCAATTCGAACCCGATTTCCTATCTTCGATCCAGAAAAAGAATGATTGATCACCCAACAACCTAACACCGTCGTCGGCGAATTACTCGTTTTTAAAGATAATTGATCAACAAATTGTTTTTTTCCTTTTCCTATCACTGCTTTAGTGACAATTTCACGAAATGCCAAACTGATCCCTCCTCTAATTTAATGTATGCAAGAGGGAAAAAAATATATACAAAAAAACAAGTTTTTTATCCCTATCGTATTTTTTTCGTCGGAGAAGGAAACGAAGCCGTCAACCCTTCTAAATGTTCCAAAGCATAATCACTCGTTTTTATCATAATATTTTGCCAATAATCATCTCGAGAATAAGGCACTTCCCCCTTCGTAAAAGAAGAAAGAAAAAAAGGTTCCCCGTACTTTCTAGCATTTTCTTTCGTTAGTTCTACATATCCATTCGAAAGAAGTTCTTTGGCAAAAGAGGTATCTTTCACAAAGTAACCAGGCGCTGGAGTATTGGCAAGAAAAACATCCAAAGGCGCATCATACATCCCCGGATTACAATGAATCGTCGAAAAAAATTGTCGATACGTACTATCTAATAAATAAGTTTTCTCCTCCACCTTAATTCCATCAAAAATAGGTAAGGTTACTGTTCCAAAGCAATGCAAAGACGGATAATCAAAACAATCTCTTGCTGTATTCTTAGTAACCGAAAAACCTGCTTCTTCAAAGGGCCGAATCGTTAAACTTTGCCCTAACTCACAATAACCATTCAAAGAAGAAGTCTCCAAAAGTACTCCTAACTTCGAAAAAGAATTTCTTGCCTGATCCAAATCAAAATCAAGAAGAATCGTAGCTTCCTCCTCCATAAGATAACCACATTCCTGATAATGCTTTAAAACTTCCTCCACCGCTTCCTCGGATACTCCTTTTAGAATAGGTGGTTGATCAATAGCAAAGCTCGTACCTTCATTCATCAAATAAAAATTATAAATCGTATCATAATCTTCCTCTTTCGCTCTTTGAAAAACTTCCGTCCATAAATAAGATAATTTTTGATGTTTCTGATCATTACTTAAACTTGAATTTCCAATCTCTAAAATTTCTTGCAACAACTCTTTCATCTCAATAACTCCTTTTACTCATTGTACCAAAACAAAAAGAAGTACACAATTACTTCTTCTTCAAAGTTTTATACTTTATCTTTTTCTGAATATAATCATCTTTCGCTTCCGAAGTATCTTGTAAAGTCGGTTTAGGACCAATCGTCATATTTTTCACTTGCGATGGCCGAAAAACGCTACCTGCAGCAATTGTTCCAAGCCCCCATATTAAAGTAAATGTCATATTTTCCTTTTCTGTTTCTAAACCCTGCCCTGCTTCTTCCGCATAATATTTTATAAAGGAAATCTGATTCCCTTGATATTGTTCCTCTTCTCTTAATTGACTCTTAACCTCGGTTTGACTTTCCACAAAATTCTCTTCAATTGCCTCTAAATTTCCTTCTTCTACTTCTCTTTGCGTCATTTGATCTAAAGTATCAATTTGATAAATATCATGAACTCTTTCATAAAGCCCATCCTCGCGCTCTTGAAAAGGAGAGGTAACCACTAATTGATTTTCTTCTTGTTCAAGAGAAGAATAAGAAATCAAATCGGAAATACTTCCATCCGCAGCGATAACTTCTTTTACTTGCCGATACTGTTTCTTAGAATCGCGCACAAAAGGTAGTCCAGAACCTGAGGCATAACAAACTCCTGCCATAGCAGCACCCGCAACGACATATGGTAACGCTAAAATTACTACTTTCTTCGTAATTCGAAAACGATACGCTTGTCTTTTTTCGCCATTCTCTTTTTCTAACTTTTTTAATTTTAGTTTACTTTCTTTCATTTCTTCTTTTGCTTTTTTTACTTCTTCATACATTATTTTTCCCTACTTTCCCTCTAATATATTTGTAAAAGCTTCATGGAACCCCTCTCTCATAAGATAGCATAAAGAATCTAATTCTTCCACTACCTCTTGATATTTCACATAAAGAGGATACTGCTCTAAGTCAGCTTTTAATGTTTCTATCTCTTCTTGATATTCTTTCGAAAAAGAACTTTTAACATAACTTTGTTGTATCTTCTTTAATTGATTTATTTTTTCCATTAATTCAGGATTCAACGACATTTTCTTTTTTAACCCCAAATATTCTTGATAAAGATCACTTTGTAATATCATATCAACCAGTTTTTTCATCTCTTTGAAAACGGTTTCATTCGCACAAGGTTCCATCTAAACTCCAAGTCTTCGCATCTTCAATCAAAACAGGAACAATTTTACCCGTTACCTCTTGATTACTCTTAAAATTAACAAGTTTATTCGTTTCACTATACCCAAAGTATTGATCTTTTTTCTTAGGAGACTTTCCTTCCGCCAAAACCATGAGAACTTTCCCCACTAGTTTTTGGTTATTCTCAAGAAAAAATTGATTTAACTCATCATTTAATTGATACAATCTCTTTTCCTTCTCTTTTTTCGTAACATCATCCTTTAATTTCTCCGCTGGGGTTCCCACTCGCTTAGAATAGATAAAAGAAAAGGCATTATCATACCGACATTCCTGCACCAAAGAAAGAGTGTCCTTAAAATCTTCCTCCGTCTCTCCTGGAAAGCCAACAATAATATCGGTAGAAATAACACAATGGGGAATTTGCTCTTTCATTTTATGAAATAAAGTCAAATATTCTTCCCGCGTATACCGTCTTCCCATCTTTTTTAAGATAGCATTACTACCAGACTGAACTGGCAAGTGAATGCTTGGCATAATATTCGGATATTTTGCAATCACTTCAATCATCTTATCACTAAAATCCCAAGGATGACTGGTCATAAAGCGAATTCGAGGAATCCCCGTTTTCGCGACATCTTCTAACAACTCTGCCATCGAATAATCATCATATAAATCTTTTCCATAAGCATTGACGTTTTGGCCTAATAAGGTTACTTCTAAATACCCCTCTTTCTTTAAATCAACCACTTCTTTTAAAATATCTTCCTTCTTACGACTTCGTTGTCTTCCTCTCGTATAGGGCACAATACAATAAGTACAGAACTTATCACAACCATAAATAATATTGACATAAGCTTTATAATGACTAACTCGATCAACTGGCATATCTTCCACAAAATCTTGTTCCCTAGAATAAACTTCTACTTGTAAAGAATTTGTATCTAACGATTGACACAAAACTCTTGGCAAGTCATAAAAATTATGAGTTCCAATAACAAAGTTCATCCAAGGATAATCTTTTAAGATCTTATTCGTTACGACTTCTTCCTGAGCCATACAACCACACATACCCACAAGGATAGAGGGACGACTTTCTTTTAAATGTTTGATCCGCCCTAACATCCCAAAAGCTTTATTATGGGCATTCTCCCGAATGGAACAAGTATTTAATAAAATAAGGTCAGCATCTTGATAACGCTCAATAAACGTAAAACCCATCTCTTCTAAAATTGCTTTAATATTTTCACTATCATGTTCATTCATCTGACAACCATAAGTCTTCAAATAACAAGTTTTCCCTTGAAACTTATTTTGATAAACAGGATCTAATTGAAACGTCCTAACTTGATAATCTTTCTTATCAAAAGAACGAGCTTCTTTATAATTTGGCAAATGCATGAAATACCACCTCTTTTGTATTAACTAGTATATAGAAGAAAAGAAAAAAAAGCAAGGCTTTGCTAAGCCCTACTTTCTACTAAAACAGATTGTAAAATATGATCCATGGATGTAAGTTTATTTTTCATAATTTCATGCTTAATCTCTTCAAAATCATCTAAAATCATTTGTACTAATCGTTCCATCCGTGGTAACAAATTGGTTTTTTGAGAAAGATTGGTTAATAAAACTTCTAAATTTGATAATTTCGTATACTTTCCATATTCTTTATTTTTAATAAAAGTTCGATACATATGAAGAAAAGATACCACATCAATATTCTCAAACCGCTTATCTTCTAAAATTTTTAAAGTAGTACACAAATTACCTTTTCGAACTGCCAAATCTAAGATCGTTTCCCCATTATTATTTTTTAAATTAGGAGAAAACTCTTTATTTTTCTTCAATTTGCGAATAATGGGCGCGACTTTGACATAATCTTTCTGAACTAAAATATGAGCGAAAGTATTTCCTTCAATATTTTGATGATTCGGATCAAAATCACTATGACTCATATATTTCGCTACCAAAGGATATTGTTTTAATTTTAATAATTTCATCAAAACCGTATTTCCTTCCGCATCCACTTCTGAAACACTAACGATTTTTTTCTTTAACAGCTTATCAACAAGTGCAAAGTGTCCTTCCCGCATCAATTCGAAAATCAGGGATGGTTCCTCTTCACAAGCAAGGATCGCTGCATCTTCCGCGTAAAACATGATAAACACCTCTTTTTTTACGTGACGCTTTCTATTATAGCAAAAACGTCTATGTTTTGTCAATTTTACCTCATTACTAATATTTACCAATCCCTTACAATTTATACCTTAGGAAGAAAAGTTTTAATATCATTCCGTTTTGCTATTAAAATGATTCATTCTCATTTGGTAATGGGGCCTTTCTACAAATTCTTTTTGATAAGTCAAAATCTTTTCTCGTTCCTGATCAGAGTTATAAAAAAAGTTAACCTCATACATCTCAGGAGGAGACAATAAGTTCATTCCTTTTTGAAAACAATCACGTGCTCTCTGCATATTGATTGGAAAGGAAGGGCTACCAGAAGGACCATGAAGGTATATCCTTCCACACCGGAAATAAGCCATCATTAAAGCCTTGTATTCCTCAAATTCCATAACCCCGGCATTTTTTACTTTTTCTAGTGTTTTTATCTGCTCCTTATAAATTTCACAGGCCTTACGGGGGGTTGCTTCCTCTTTGTAATGAAAATGTTCCAAATTATAAGCATATCTTCGAAGAGCTTCATAATTATCATTATCGCAAGAATAAGCTTCAAAAAACAAATCAGTAGAATCTAGTGTTCTAAAACGATAGGGATCATCAAAAGCATATTTCCCCAGTCTAAGGAAAACATCACTATTATAGCTTTTAGGCTTATTATTCTCTACAAAAGTTTTAAATGTTTCCACCATATTCACCTTTGGAACACTTTCCCAAAGTTGCCCAGCTAATTTCCTACTCGAGATCATATTTTTATTTCTTGCACAAAGATCTTCTAAAAAAGCAAGCGCTTTATCAAAACCGATATGATACTCTGCCAATCCACTGTGATTGCAACGATATCCAAGATAAATCGCATAACACCTTGCATAATCAAGAAAATCTGATCTTAATCCCTCTCTATAAAGCTGATAAAGTTTCCTTTCAAAATCAAAGAATTTTTTATAACCATTCTGACGTACTTCATCGATCCTTTCATATTTTTCACAAAGATATTCCTGGAAAGCTAAATCATTTTCTTGATATAGTTTATACATTTCTAGTAAGATGACTTCATCTTTCGGATCAATTAATTTTTGTTTCACAAAACGCTCTAATATTTTTTTGAACTACGTCATAATAATTTTCCTGATTTTTAACCTTTTCATTTACAGGAATCATTTTACTTTCTTTGGAAGAGTGTTCTTGTAAGATACTCTTGCAACAAGCTGTAAAAATGCTAGCATTCTTCGGTTCTATTACCCCTTTCGCCACTAATTCTTCTAACATTTTCTGACTAATATTATCACAGTGAGCCTCATCAAGCACCGCATATTTTAAAGTTTGAGGTATATCGAGAAAAATAACACTGCTATAATCTTCCATTTTTTCCTCTAGATCACTAGAATAAGAATCAAGTTTATATTTCTCAACAAGAAAGCCAAACATTCGAAAAAAATAAGCGATGTTATAGTAATATTTGATATGTTCTGTATGATAAACAAATAGCGTCGTTAACTTTTTATCTTTCATCGAATGCTCCTTATTTCTTTGGTGTTATGACTTCTAATCCTCCCATATATGGCTGTAATACCTTTGGAATTTTAACACTTCCATCTTCCTGATAGTTATTTTCAAGCAAAGCAATCAAACCACGAGGAGAAGCAACAACGGTATTGTTTAAGGTATGAACCAAATAAGTTCCCTTCTCACCTTTGGTACGAATCGATAATCTTCTCGCTTGAGCATCTCCTAACGTAGAACAGCTACCTACTTCAAAGTATTTTTTCTGTCTTGGACTCCAAGCTTCAATATCACATGATTTCACTTTTAAATCCGCTAAATCCCCACTACAACATTCCAGTTGCCGTACTGGAACATCCATATTCCGGAACACTTCTACCGTATAACGCCACATTTTCTCATACCATTCCATCGAGTCTTCTGGCTTACAAAGAACGATCATTTCTTCTTTTTCAAATTGATGAACCCGATACAATCCTCTTTCCTCTAAACCATGACTTCCTCCTTCTTTACGGAAACATGGAGAATAACTTGTTAAACAGATTGGTAAATCACTTTCTTTGACAATTTGATCTTGAAAACGCCCAATCATACTATGCTCACTCGTCCCAATTAAATAAAGATCTTCTCCTTCAATTTTATACATCATCGCTTCCATTTCAGGGAAAGACATAACTCCGGTAACAACATTACTACGAATCATAAAAGGTGGAATACAATAAGTAAAGCCTTGTTCAATCATATAATCTCTCGCATAGGCAATCATCGCTTCATGAAGACGAGCAATATCTCCAATTAAATAATAGAAACCTTGACCACTCGTCCGACCTGCTGCCTCTTTATCAAGGCCTTGAAAAGATTCAATAATATCCGCATGATACGGAATTTCATAAGCTGGAACAACAGGTTCTCCAAACCGTTCTACCTCTACATTTTCACTATCATCTTTTCCAATCGGTACACTTTGATCCATCATTTGTGGAATCACCATCATTTTTTCTTTTAAAGAAGCACTTAAGGTATTTTCTTTTTCTTCAATCGTCACCAATTCCTGATTAATGTTACTAACTTCTTCCTTGATTTTGTTCGCTTCATCTACTTTTTTCTCTCGCATCAAAGATCCGATCCTATTACTCTTTTCATTTCTTTGTTGTCTCAACTGATCTCCCTTACTCTTACATTCCCGAATTTCTTGATCAAGACGAATAACCTCATCCACCAAAGAAATTTTCTCTTCTTGAAATTTTTTCTTAATATTTTCAACAACCTCTTCTTTATGTTCTCTTACAAATTTAATATCTAACATTTCTTCTTCTCTCCTTTATTCTATCATATAACTTTTTGGCATTATGTACCAAAATTTTTTCTGTATCCTCTTCCGAAAACACGTTCAAAAGATCTTCCTTTAATTCTTTTTGAATGATATTGTAATTATAGATCCCATGTTCTTCTTGATCTTCTGGATCAACAATAGAAACAAAGTTCATATTATCACTGGACACCATCACCCGATCACTTCCAAAAAGATCAACCATATACTTAATATGTTCAACATACGAGGATCGC
Source organism: uncultured Bacilli bacterium (assembly GCA_944331945.1). Lineage (GTDB taxonomy): Bacteria > Bacillota_I > Bacilli_A > RF39 > UBA660 > Onthousia. The sequence goes on along the minus strand of CALVJC010000080.1, from coordinate 442 downwards.
GACGAATCCCCCACAAACAAAGGATAACTAACAAGTCCTATCATCCCTCCAACTTCTTTTAAAGCAAGAAGCTCATCTTTCGTCAAGTTCCTTGGATGAGGACATAATTCATAACTATTCGAGTGACTGGCATAACAAATGACTTCTTTTCCCTTTTGCTGTTCTTCTTTTATAACTTCAATCATATCAAAGAACGTTTTTTGATTCGCATGCGATAAATCAATGCCCATACCAAGCGCAATCCCTTTTCTTAAGAAACGTTTTCCTTTCTCGGTTAAGCCATAATCACTGCGATTCCCGGAACCATAACGATTGGGATTATTCCAAACCAGTAAGAAAGCATCTAATCCCGCCTCATATAACTGCTCTAACTCTTCTTCTCCTTTTATATAGTCACACCCTTCAATACTATAAAGAGAAGGACAAGAAAAAGAAGCATCAT
>CALVJC010000079.1 GCA_944331945.1 uncultured Bacilli bacterium | reverse complement strand
CTGTTTTGGTATAGGAAAAAGCCGCATACGTAATACCAATCATACTTCCGACTAATATTAATAAAAAGCCTATTACAACAATTATTCTTTTTTTATCCATTTCTACTTCACTCCTTCTTATCAATATCTTTCTCTTATTCACTTGATTCTATTAATTTCATTCTAACACATAGAATCTTTTTATAAAAGAAAAAGAACAGGAATCTTTCATCCTATTCTTTCTTTTAAACACGATAAAAAGAGTTCGATCATTACTTAATCGTTCTAAACGCCCCCCCCCGAATTTACAATTTGTTAACCATTCCATTTTATCCACTTCTTTCTGTAAAATGACGAATTATTTTATCCCAGAATTGACGAATTATTTTACCTTAAGGTTTTCTTTATTTTTCTAAAGTGATCTTATCACAAGATTCTCTTTTTTGACAATAACTTTTCGATAAATAGACAAAGTCCAAAGAAAAAGAGACAAAACTTTACTCTCTATTGCATAATCTGAAAATGATTTCCAGAATCTAAATATAAATATCCTTTTCTACCATCTAATTGCGGTAAAACATCATTATAATAATTAATCATATCAAATTTGGTTAAAGTCAAATAAACACTATTTCCATCATCCATGTAAAGCAGAAAGCGATCTTTGTCATAGTCATTTGGAACGTAGGAAATTTCACTAATTTTTTGACGAACTCCTTCATCGACTTCTTGTATTTTTTTGATTAAACTTTTGTATTGATCTTCTGAAACTTCGGTGGTTAATCTTGGAATGCTGTAAGGAAGCGTTCTATCAAGAGTAACTTCTTCTTCATTTTCTAAGACAATTTTGCCATTGTTCTTCTCAAACAAAGCTTTATACTCTTCTACTTCAATAACAAGAACATGATAAAATTCTTTTTTGACATTTACTTGTTTTATCCAAGGATTTTCTTTTATTTTTCTTTCTATGGAAGAAGACATTGTTTTATAAAAGCTAGGATAGTCTTCTATTTCTGCTAGCCGAATAATCTGTTGATCCGATAAAATGTCATTTCCTTCAATAATAATATTCTTTGTTTTACTATCTAAAAAAATTTCAAAGATTAAAACGAGGATAGCAATGATTAGAATAAATAAAAGAAAAGGTAGGATTCTAATTTTTTTCTTTTTAATGACTTTGGCCATATGATTACTCCCAATTTACAAATTCTTGTTCTATTTTTAATTCGATATGATAATGCTCTTTTACGGCATCTTGGACAAATAAGATTAAATCATGAATATCTTTGGCGCTGGCTTCCTTTTTATTAATAATAAAGTTGGCGTGTTTTTCACTGACTTGAGCGCCTCCTTTGGTTAGTCCTTTTAAGCCAATATCTTCGATCATTTTACCAGCAAAAAGGCCTTCTGGATTTCGGAATACGCTTCCTGCTGAGGGGTATTCTAAGGGTTGACTCGCTAAACGACGTTCTTTTCTCTCTTTTAAGACTTTTTCAATTTCTTTTCGATCGCCTTTGACAAGTTTTATCATCGTTTCTAAACAAATATAGTCTTTATGTTTTTGAAGAAAAGAACTACGATAGTGGAAGTCCATTTCTTGATTGGTTAAAGTAATAATACGTAAATCATCGGTTAAAACGGTAACCGATTGGACAATATAACCCATATCACTTTTATAAGCGCCCGCATTCATATAAATGGCTCCTCCAATACTACCAGGAATTCCAGCAGCAAATTCTAAGCCCGTTAAAGAACGCTTGGCCGCTTCTCTTGATACTTTCATCAAAGAAGCTCCCGCTCCACAAACAACTTTATTTCCAATAAATTCTATTTTGTCTAGTTCATCTAATTTGATAAGAACCCCATCATAACGTTTATCACTAAATAATAAGTTACTACCATAACCCAAAATTTTATATTTTAGTCGATGTTTTTGAATTAATTTACATAAGGAAACTAATTTTTCTTGATTTTTGGGATAAATAATAACGGAAGCGAGCCCACCTACTTTATAGGTAGTGTATTTACTTAAGAAAACATCTTGTACTATTTTCCCTATTTCTTTTTCTTCGACTTCTTTTAAAAATTCTTTCATTCTTTTTCATCCCTTACTAATTTTTTCGCTTCCTTATAAATTCGTTCGGCACTATCGGTAATCGCAAATTTCTCTAGTGCTTTTTTCATTTTTTGATAGGTTCCTTTTTGATTCAAAAGTGTATCAATTTCCTTTAAAACAATATCTTTTTCAAAGTTTTCTTCGGAAATAATTTTACAAGCGCCTTCTTTTTCTAAAGCCAAAGCATTTTTCATTTGATGATTATGGGTAACATAAGGGCTTGGAACCATAATAGATGGTAGCGCAATAGCCGTAATTTCGGCAATGGTAGAGGCTCCACTTCGGGTAATGATCAAATCACAGCTTTTCATGTACTTTGCATCATAAAAAGGAACGACTTTCACATTTTTTGGTATGGTTAAAGTTTCATAATCTTTGTAATAATCTTTGCCCGTTACTAGTAATACTTCATAATCTTTCTTAGCGAAAGATGGCACTAATTCTTTTAATTTTTGCGTCATCGTCATAGAACCTAAAGAACCCATAACAATTATAATTAATTTCTTATTTTTCGAAAATCCTAATTCTTCTTTCTTCCCTTTTGCCATTTCAACCATTTCTTCACTACGAGGATTGCCAGTATAAACGGTTTTTTCTTTGGGAAAGCTCGCTTTTGATTCTTCAAAAGAAACAAGAATTCGATCGGCATAACGACTTAAAATTTTATTCGATACTCCAGGAATGGCATTTTGTTCATGAATCATCGTTTTATAACCTAATTTTTTGGCAGCATAGATAACGGGTGTGGTGATATACCCTCCTACCCCAATGACAAGATCCGGATCGAATTTTTTTATTTCCTCTTTGGCTTTTTTTATCGCTTGAAAATAAATTTGGAGAACTTTTATATTACGCCATATTTTTTTACGATCGAGTCCTTTCATTTCAATTCCAATGTAAGGAATTCCTTTTTCGGGAACAATTTCTTTTTCCATCCGATCGGTCGTACCAATATATAAAAATTCACTTTGAGGTTCTTTTTCTTTTATTTTGTTTAAAATCGCTAAAGCGGGATAGATATGTCCTCCGGTACCGCCAGCCGTAATAATGACTCTCATGCCTTATCCTCCTTTTCGTTTTTAAACTATGTTTTTCTTTGGCAAAAAAGAAGAGTTTTCTCTTCTCTTGAGGTTCTTTTTAAAAAACGGAAGAACGTTCTTTTTGTAAGACTTTTTTATCTTGTAGATTGTACTGTTTTAAAAATTCTAAATAAGCTTGATTTAAACAGGTGTAATTGACTCTGTTTTCTTTGCTTTCTTTACAGATTGTAATATCGGTATAGCCACGTTGAAATGGTGAAAATTCATCAAAACGAAGAATAAAGCCATTTTTCTTTTTTTCAAGAAGAAAGCCATCCGCTGTTCCTGTTTGTTGTACATCTGTAGCCATATAGAAATTACCATTCTTCTTCTTTTGCGGATTTAATTCTTCGACAAATTCTAACATTTGATATAAATTTTTCATAGCATCATAGAATAGTCCATCATCCTTTTTGACTGGAAATTCCATAATTTCTAATGGATGAATGAAACAGAAATGTAAATCTTGATTCTTTGTTTTATACCATAGGATATTTACTGGATAAGAATCACTCCCGATTTTTTTCATTTGGGTCATTTCTATTTTTGTTTGCTCATAACAAGTATTGTCTTCTCTTTTTTTGATTTGAATCATCTAACTCCCCCTTCCATATCATTATATTTTTTAATTAAAGTTTCAAATTTATTTTTGATTTCTTCTAAGCGTTCTTTTGTTTTTGCTTCAAAGCGAGCGGTGATATTCGGTCCTGTATTGCTCATTCGGACTAAAGCCCAACCATCTGCAAAGGTTACTCTTACTCCATCGATATCATTGATATTATATTTTTGTTCTTTACAATAAGTGATGATATTTGCTACAACTTCGGCTTTTTTTGTATCACTTGATGGATATTTGATTTCTGGAGTAGATTCATAATGTTCGATTCCTTTTAAGTGTTCTAAAACGCTCTTATCTTCTTGCGATAAAATTTCTAATAAACGAAGTCCTGCATAAATACCACTATCAAAGCCATAAAAACGGTCACGAAAATAAACGTGTCCTGATAGTTCTCCGCCAAAGGGAAGATCCAACTCTTTTACTTTGGCTTTCGTATAAGAGTTTCCTGTCCGATAACAATAAGGAACTCCTCCTAATTTTATGATTTCATCTTCTAATGATTTACTACATTTTACATCATATAAGAATTCTTTTTTCGCCACTTTGGCAATGATATTACGGATAATGATGATCATATAATAATCCGTAGGTATAAAACTACCATCTTCTGCAATAATACCTACTCGATCCCCATCTCCATCAAAAGCAATTCCAACATCCGCTTTTTGCTCCAAAACTACTTTTTTAAGAGTCGTCAAATTACTTTCTACAGAAGGATCTGGATGGTGATTAGGAAAATTTCCATCACTTTCCCCATTGATAATGACACTATCGATGGGAAGTTGTTTGATAATGTCTTTTAATAAAATTGCAGTTGTTCCATTACCAGGATCAAAAATAGCTTTTACTTTTTTCGGGCCAAATTTTAATCCTTCTGTCAAGGCTTTTATATATTCTGTTTTGATGTTTTTCTTAACCAAAGTTCCTTTTTGCTCTATAAAATCCCCTTTTATCACTTCTTGATAAAAGTCCGTAATCTCTTTTCCTTTCGCATTTTGATAATCCGAAAAAGCAATTTTAAATCCATTCTCTTCTTTGGGATTATGACTTGCTGTAATCATAATACCGCAATCAATTTGAAAATAAATAGATGCATAATAGTACATCGGCGTTGTACAAAGGCCAATATCATACACTTCTACTCCACTTTCCATCAATCCAGTAATTAAAGCTTGATGAAGTTTTTCAGATGATAGTCGATTGTCATGTCCGACTACACATTTTGTTCGTTCTATATGAAAGAGTCTAGTTCCAAAGGCTCTTCCTATGGTATAAGCGACATCTTCATTGATATCTTCTGGTACCACACCGCGGATATCATATCCCCTGAAAATATGAGGATTTATGTTGCTTGTTCTTTTCATGTCAAATCCTCCTCTCTTGGCTTTATTATAGCATGAGCAATCTCTTTTTTCACTTGTTTTGAAAAACAAGGTTCGGATTTTAGAAAAAGAAAAAAGAAGTTGACATTTTTAGCCATCTTCTTTACACAATTTGACAATTATTTTCAGCCACTCATCACTTGACAAGTATAGCCGGCTGCTTGCAAATTAGCTCTTTGAATATCAAATGTTTGGTTATAATTGCTCACAATTGGATTGCTACTATTTTGATCCATCATTGCTTT
>CALVJC010000078.1 GCA_944331945.1 uncultured Bacilli bacterium | reverse complement strand
GCTTCGGAAACGGCCATAGCAATGGTTCTCCGATACTGCCATAATTCTCTTTTCTTTTTATAAACCTCAAAAATAGCATTATGCCATGTTTCTAGTTTTTCTTTATCAAGGTCAAAAGATAATCCGGCTTCTAGTTCTGCTGAACAAAGACTTTGCCAGATTTGCTGAAAAGCATCTTGTTTCATTCGATCATGAAAGGCAATTATTTTAGAAATAGTTTTAACGCCGCTTTCACTTGTTCTTCAATGCTTAAAGAAGAATCAATTTTGGGTAAAATACTTTTCAATTCTTTTTCTTTATAACCCAGTCCTAAAAGAACATCTCGCAATTCTTCGGTTGTGTTCGTTTCCATCACTTCATCTGCCGAAATATGAAGTTTTCCTTTTAAATCCAAAATCATCTGTTTTGCTAGTTTATCACCAATTTTCGGAAATTTTTTCAAATAAAGAAGATTTTCTCTTTCAATCGCATCACTGATACCGGCAATGGAACCTGTCGCTAAGATGGGAAGGGCCATTTTGGGTCCTAGTCCTTTAACACTAATTAATTGTAAGAATAATTCTTTCTCTTCTTCGGTTTTAAAGCCAAAAAGAGTATGTTCATCTTCTTTGATTTGTTGATAAAGATAGACTTTATATTCTTTTCCCTCTTCATAAGCGAAGGGATTCGGCGTAAAGATATAGTATCCTATTTTCTGATTTTCTAAAATGATAGCATTCCCTTTAATATTTGTTACTGTTCCTATCATATAATCATACATATTTCTTCCCTCTTTCTTTCCCTTGAAAAGAATCTTAGTCTTCTTCTTTTAAATTGCAATATACATTTTGTACATCATCTAAGTCTTCTAATTGTTCAATTAGACTTAGTACTTTTTCTTTGGTTTCTTCCTCAACTTCCATTTCGTTTTTAGCCACATAAGTTACTTCACTGGTTAAAAATTCTTGTACACCCATGGAAGAAAGAGCATCTTTGACAGCGATGAATTTATCGGCTGGAGTCGTTATGACATAGGTACTTTCTGCGTTTTCCATGTCACTTGCGCCTGCATCTAAAACCGTCATCATGACTTCATCTTCATCATAATCACTTGGAATAACAAGAATTCCTTTCCGTTCGAATAAGTAACTAACCGAACCATCGGTTCCTAGATTTCCGCCTCTTTTGGTAAAGGTAGAACGTACTTGAGAAGCCGTCCGATTGCGGTTATCGGTTAAGCAATCAACCATTAAAGCCACACCAGCAGGTCCATATCCTTCATAGCGAATGCTTTCATAGTTTTCTCCTTCACTTGCTCCTTTGGCTTTATCAATGGCTTTTTGAATATTGTCTTTAGGCATATTTGCAGCTTTCGCTTTTTCTACGACCATTCTTAAACTTGGATTGCTATCCACATCAGGAGTTCCTGTTTTCGCTGCCACATAAAGTTCTTTCGCTAACTTTTGAAACACTTTTCCTCTTGCAGCATCTAATTCTCCTTTTTTCCGATGGATCGTTGCCCATTTTGAATGTCCACTCATACGTATTACTCCTTTCTTTCTCTTTGATATAATATCATACATTTCTATTTTATTCTAGTAATGCTGTCTTTTTTCTTTTTTTGTGGTATGATTATTTACAGGTGATACTCATGTATATTTTTGTTAAAATTGGCAAGAAAAAAATTAAAACACAAGTACTTACTACCTTTAAAGATCGCATTAAGGGATTTCGGTTCCAATTAAACCGAATTGAAGAAGGTCTTTGTTATCCAAAAAAGAAAATGATCAATACTTGTTTTCTTTGTCAGAAAATTGATATTGTTTTTACGGATAAGGATTATAAGATTTTAAAAGTTTTTTGTAATGTTAAAACGGAAAAATTCTTTTTTCCAAAGCGTAAGGCTTATTATATTTTTGAATTTCCTTGCAATAGTTGCCTTTCTCTTCAGGAAGGGGATACTTTAGAAGTGATTCAAAAGAATTAGCTATTCTCTTCTGTTTTTACTATTTAAGGAAAGATCGACGGTCAATTGTTTGATTCGTTCGATAATTCGTTTGGCCTTGACCTGCTCCACACCGTTACTAGTCATACTTAAATTGCGTTCCAATTCTTCCATAGTGAAGTTTGAAGTGAAGAAAGTTGGTAAGTGTTCTTCCATCCGATATTGTAAGATAGGTCCTAAAACTTCATCTCTACTCCAAGCGGTGGTATTTTCTGCTCCAATGTCATCTAGTAATAGCAAGGGAGCTTTTTTGATATATTCATAACGATCTTCATAATCACTTCCAAAAGAAGATTTCAAAGAACGTAGTAATTCGGGATAGTAAACTAAAACACTTGAAACATCTTTTTTGGCCAGTTCATTAAATAAAGCAGCGATCATATAGGTTTTACCACTCCCGAAAGATCCATGGAGATAAAGTCCTTTGGGATTTTCGCCTTTGCGATATTGTTTAATAAATTCCGTAAAATATTCCATAATGGGGAATCTTTTTTTATCACTTTTATCCATTTTTTGAAAAGAGGCATCTTTCATTTCTTTGGGTAAATCATAACAAGTAATATTTTTTTGATAAGCCAGAGATTTTTCTTTCCGTTCTAGTTTGGCACAAGGTAAATAAGAGAAAATTAAACCTTTTTCTCTAGGTAAAGCCGTTAATACATGTCCTTTTAAGGTGTTTGGACAGTCTTTTAAACCAGGACATTGATGACAGTTTTTTTGTTCTTTTACGGCATCTTCCAAAGAGGAAGTATAGTTTTCTAGAGCCTCATCGGCAAGGGGAAGATGATCGACGTAGGTTCTAAAGTCTTGATCTTGACAAGCTTCAATGTAAGCTTGTTTTAATTTTGTTTTATTTTCTTTTTGAATGATATTTTTGATCTTCTGCATTTAGAACACTTCCTTTTCTTTTATTTTAAGCTATTTCTTCTAAAAAGACAATTGTTTTCCCATATAGGTTTTTATTTTACGAGTAGTGAAATTAATTTCAACCATGCCATCGGTTATGGTAGAGAAAAGAGTTGTTCCATATTGTTGGTAGCGCTTAACAACGTCTTGATGAGGATGATTAAATGAATTGTCTACTCCAGCTGAAATCAAACCGACTTTTGGTTTTATTTGGGCAAGAAAAGATTCACTACTACTCGTTCTAGAACCATGATGACCAATTTTTAAGAAATCAATTTCTTTTAACGTATAGGTTTTCAAAAGTTCTTGTTCACTTTTGATACTCGCATCTCCCATAAAAAGCAAAGTATTTTCTTCTCTTTCACCGTAGAGAATGATACTACTATCGTTTTCTTCCTCTAGATCTTTACTAAGAACTTGAAACGTGAAGTTTCCTAGTTTTAGGATTTGATTTTGTTTTAGTTGCTCGAAATCGATTTTTTTCTGTTTGGCTTCCTTTAATATTTCTTTTTCCAAAGAATTAATCTTTCCTTCGTTATAATAGATTTTTCCAATCGGAATTTGATCGATTAACGTTATGGCTTCTTTGGCATGATCAGCATCGCCATGGGTGATTAAAAGATAATCTAGTTTGGTGATCCCAAGCGACGAAAGGAAGGAAATGGTATAGGTCCCACTTTTGGTTTTCTCTTTTCCTTTTTGCCAGTCTTCTTTTACATATTCCATTTTTCCACCGGTATCAATTAACAGGGTCTTCCCTTCTGATTGAATCAAAAAGGAATCTCCTTGTCCAACATCGATCATAAAAAGCCGATCTTCTTGGATTATTTTAGGAGCAATAAAGTGACATCCTAGTGTCAGTAACAGAAGAAGGAACCAAAGTTTTTTCTTTTTTCCTAATAGAAGAAAAGCAATCAGAAAAGCATAAAAAAGATAGAGAATCAAAGGAGCTTTGGCAAAGACGAGTTCGCCAAAGGGAATCTTTGCTAACAAAGAAACACTTTTTTCTAAAAAAGTTGTGAAAAGGGATAATAAGGGAGAACAAAAAGGAAGACATAATGTAATAATAGAAAGAGGAAAAACGAAAAAGTTAATATAGGGAACATAGAATAGATTATAAAGAATCGAAAGAGGATTTATTTTCGAAAAATGATAAAGAGATATCGGAATACTAAAAAGAAAACTTAAAAGAGAAACGAAAAAAAGTTCTGCTATCTTTGAATGCTGTTTCTTCTTCGTGCTATACAAGATGAGACCGACGGATATTACCGTGGCATACTGAAAACCAATATCAAAAATATAATTTGGATGCCATAAGAATAAAACAGATAAAGATAGCAGAATCAATTGGAAAGGAGAAATATGAAAATCATAGGTTTTGTTTACCGAAAAGAAGAATTGAAAGACTAAAGCCCGATCAATAGCGGCACAGGGATCAATTACTAGATAATAGCTTAGCAGGATACTTTGTGTGATTATTAATTTTTGAAGATCTGATTTTTTTCTTTTGGTTAATATTTTTTGTATTAGGTCTGATAAAAATGTAATTTGGGTTCCTGATAAGGCAAACAGGTGGGAAATACCAATTTTTTGAAAATTTGAACGAACCTCCTTTTCTACGTCATTTTGATTTCCTAATACAAAAGTATTGATATATTTTGCGTTTTGGTTAAAAGAGGTAATGAAGTTTTTTATTTTCGTTTTGATACACCATAAGATATTTTGATTCTTCTTGACTCTAGTAATGGAATCTGCTTGAAAGAAATAAAAGATTTGGTTTCTAGCTAAGTATTCTTGATAAGAAAAAGAATTAAAGTTTTTGGTAGTATGAGGATGGTTTAACGTTCCAGTAAGAAGAACGGTGTCTCCTAAAGACAATTCTTGTTGCAATTTTTTTCGTTCTTCTTCTGTTTTGGCATAATAAGAGGCTATAAAAGGTTCTTTTCCTTTGATCGTCATACTTAGCTTTGCACCATCAAAATTCATTTCTGTGATGTAGCCTTCTATGGTTTCTTCTGTTCCTGCATAAAGGGAGTTTTTTGGCATTATTTGAGCGAGGGCAAGGTATAAGCAACTCACAAGGAACAAAATAACATAGGGGCTTTTAAGTAGTAATATTTTCCTTAATCTGAGCAAAGAGTTCTTCTCCTATTCCGGAAACTTCCATAATTTCTTCAATGGTTTGAAATGGACCTACTTCTTCTCGATATTTTATAATTGCTTCGGCTTTGGCTTCTCCAATTCCAGATAAGCTCATCAATTCTTCTTTGGTGGCAGTATTTAGAGAAATCTTACCATTTGTTTCTGGTAATTCTTGATCTTCACTCGTAATGCAAGCATCATTAATAACAAGAGAATCTTGAGGTTGTCTGCATAATTCTTGCTTTTGTTCCTCTTCTTCTTTGATCTTAGTGAAATTCGCTACTTCTTCTTGACTATAGATAACAATCACCATTTCATCCTCTACTTTTTTGGATAAATTAATGACTGAAGTATCCGCTTGAGCCGTTAGATCTCCTGCTAAGTGAATAACATCAATGACTCTACTCTCTTTTTTCACCGAATAGGTACCGGGCATATTCACTTCGCCTTTGATATCTACCAAATAGAATTCTTCTTCTGTTTCTTGTTCTTGATCTGTAGGGGTTTCTTCCTCCTTGGTCAAGACAAGACTCTCTTCCTTTTCTTGTGGTTCTTTTCCCTTTCGAAAAGTAAAAACAAGGGTAAGGCTTCCTAATAGTAAGATAATTAGAAGTCCTAAAAGCAATTGCTTTCGATGACGGTAAGTCCAAGTCATTTCTTCTTCCTCCTTTCTGTTTAGCACTTTAGCATAAGATTTTTTTCTTGGCAAATGACCAATTTTTAAAATTCAGCATAAAAAATGGCGCAAAATAAAAAATTCCCCTAGGGAATTTTGCATTTTCAGCCCAAAAAGGGGCTGAAAATTAAATTTTTATACTTTTTTAAATTTTTCATCACGAATTTTTGTTTCGATGTTGACTCGCTGGACAAAAGTAAGAGCAAACATCAAGCACATGGTGAAGCTTCCTCCATAACAGACGAATGGTAACGGTACTCCTGTCATTGGCATTAAGCCTAATAGTCCCATTAAATTTACAGCAATGTGAATAAAGATATAAACTGCTACACCATAGCAAATAACCGCTCCTCGATTCGTATAACTATTTTTGCCAATTTTTATAATGCGATAAAGAACATACATATAAGCAAGAATCAAGGCTACCCCTACTAAGGCACCTAATTCCTCGACAATCACCGCATAAATAAAGTCTGTATAAGGATATGGTAAATATAAATATTTTTGGGTACTATTACCAAGACCAATTCCAGTTAATCCGCCATTATTAATGGCAATATAACCATTACAAACTTGATTTCCAGTATCTAATAGGCGGTCACAAGGATTCGTAAAGTTAAAACGTTCCAATTGTCTATTTTGTAAAAATGATTTTCCAGACAACAATAGAACAACGGCTACCCCTAGAATTAGAATAATCGCAAACAAAATGATATTCTTTTTTACTTTAGGAGGAATTGGTACTGATAGAAAGATGCAGCCAACTAAAAGGGCAAAAATAATAGCAGTTCCAAGATCGGGTTGTAAAATAACCAAAAAGGTAATAAAAGCTCCTACTACCAATGGAATGGCACTAATGATCCAGGAACCCAGTCGCTTGGCATGGACTTCATAATATCGGGCCATCCAAATAATCATAATAATTTTAATAAACTCACTGGGTTGAATGGTAAAGGAACCAATTCGAATCCAACTGACTGCATAGTTAGTGGCTTTTCCATAAATCAAAAGCAAGAGTAAAACTGCTGTAAACATAATCAGCAATACGTTGGATATCATACCATAGGCTTTGGTAGTAAACCGAATTAGAAACATCGAAAGAATAAAACTAATAATTAGAAATAAGCCTTGTCGAAAGAAATAATCATAGGCACTTCTTCCACTCATATAAGCAGTGACATTACTAGCTGAAAAGATCATGATAAGTCCAAAGAGGAAAAGAATTGCACTAATGATAAATAAAGGTTTGTCCAAATATCGAATAATTTGTCTTGTTTTCTTCACCTCATCACGTCCTTTTATGATATATTTATCATACCACAAAAGTCTATTTTTGCTCAAGTAATCTAGTCTATTTCATTAACAAGTTGACAAGGTTCATCATACTTTATAATAGATAAAGGAGGAATTCATATGTATTATTACGGCGGAGGCAGCTGTGGTTGCGGAATGCAAAACTACTGGTGGCCTTCTTATGGTTGTGGATGGGGCTGGGGCTCTAATCAAGGCAACAATTATGCTATTATCTTAGTATTATTTATTTTACTTGTCATTGTTATTGGTGCTAGATATTCTCATTAGTCTCTAGCGTAACAAAAAGGAACCCGTGAAATGCAGGTTCCTTTTTTCTTATTCACTTTATCTAATCTCTATCTTAATTGTAAGATTTCTTGTTGACTCAAGCCAGTATATTTAGCAATTAAACTAGGATTTAAATCATCTTTTAGCATCGAAGCGGCTACAGAAGCTTTTCCTTTGTTTAAGCCAATGTTTTCGCCTTTCTTTAAGCCAATGCTTTCACCTTTCTTTAAGCCAATGCTTTCACCCTTTTTTAGGCCGATACTCTCGCCTTCTTCATATCCTTCGATTCGGGCAGAATTCTCAAGTCTTCTTTGTTCTTCTCTTGCATCATATAAGGCTCCAAATTCTTCATCTTGGGCCAATCTCTCTAGTGC
>CALVJC010000077.1 GCA_944331945.1 uncultured Bacilli bacterium | reverse complement strand
CAAAATACCTTGCAAATTATTTCTTTTTTTGATATATTTTCTTTAGAATTTGGGATGATATACTTTTCACAATATGTTAAATATTATGAAAAGTTTATTTCTACTCTACAATTAAATAACTCACATTCTTTTATTATTCTATCCTTTAGTTATTGTCTTGAATTCTTAAATTTATGCAGTTATTTTATAAAGTGGAAGTAGAGTGGTTCTCCCAAATTGTTTCTATGATATTCCATTATAAAAAATGTGAATATAAATGAAAATTGGAGGAGTGATTTCAAATGGCGAAAGCAAAAACAAAAAGTAAAAAGGGACAAAAAGATAATAAGATTATTTTTTTAGTCGGAGGAATTGTAGTAGCAGTAGTATTAGTATGTGTGATTGGATACTCATATTCCAGATATACGAGTAGTTCAACAGGGGAAGCAAATGCTGAAGTAGCAACTTGGGCTATTAAAGTTAATAATACCGATATTGTACAAAATGCAACTTTCACAATGGATGATAGTTATATTACTTGGAGTGATAGTGAGTATGTAGAAGATGGGTATATTGCACCAGGAAGTGTTGGAACAATGAATATCCGAATTGATGCAACCGGATCACAAGTTGCAGTCAAATATACAATCTCTATTGATGATAGTGCTTTGGATCAATATAGTCAAATAAGTATTACAAAAGTAAATAATGAACCAGTAAGTGGGGACAGTTATAGTGGGGTGATTGCTTTAGCAGATGTTAATACACCAGTGGATATTCCCATTGAAGTAACTTGGAAAAATGAAACATCAACGAATACATCGGATACTACGATTGGATCAACAGTAGATAGTTTATCTATTCCAATTACGGTAACAGCAGAACAATATTTAGGCTCATAGGAAGAGAAGAGGAATGAAGATGGAAGAGGAAGAAAAGAAAAAAGAAAAACGTAGTAAGATATGGTATATCATATTGACTCTTATCATCGTTCTATTAATTTTAATCATTTTATGGTTGTTGTTGAGAAAAGATAAGAAAGAAATGGTACCAACTGGAAATACAGATATTTTTGAGATTAATTGTGATTGTGAGTTCCCTGATCAAACAGAACAAGAGGAAGAAGATAATATCACCGGAGGAGAAGAACAAAATTCAACTGGTGGTCAAAGTGGTGTGATCAGTGGAAATGAGGAAGGAAATAATGTAGGAGGAAATGGAACAACGGATGGAAATGAAGAAGATATTCCAACGACTCCAGAAACTCCTGAGATACCAGACTTAGGTGGAGATTATGAGCTTATTGTTCGTGATGATGATATTATTTGGGAATCAACGAATGAATTGAGAATTTTTGCAAATCCAGTTTATGGAGGAGACTCTATTATCGCACCAGGATCAAGCAATAGTTATCACTTTGTTGTAAAGAACAATAGTAGCTGTTCCTTAAGTTATGAGTTGAATTTTATAGAAGAAAATCCCTATCAAATTAATATGAAATATCGTATTAAGAAAAATGGAGAATATTTAAATGAAAACTATGTAAGTTATGAGAAGTTGAATATAGCAGCAACTTTATTATCTTCTGGAGATCAAGATGAATTTTATTTAGAATGGATTTGGGAAGAAAGTAATAATGATACATCGATTGGAGCCAGTGAGGGAGCAAATTATAAATTACAGTTGGAAATTTTAGGAATGCAAGGGTAAAGAGGTGACAAAATGGAGACAAAAGAAAGTAAGGTCAAAAGTTTTTTTCGGAAATGGTTCTTTGTCTTTTTATTCCCTCTTTTTTTCATACCCTTTTTTTTCATTTCTTATGCTTATTATTCATCTACAAGCGAAGTAACAGCTGGAATGAAGGTGGCAACCTGGAGTTTTCAATTGAATCGTTCCGAAGAAAGTCACTTAGGAATTGAATTAGCTTCCACAATAACCGATAATCCTTATAGTATGAGTCAAGTGATTCCAGGGACTCGGGGAACTATAACCTTAGAGTTAGATTTTAGTGGATCGAAAGTAGCTGGAGATTATGTCATATCGCTTGATGAGGCAGGAACAAATTTACCAGAAAATTTAAAATTATATACTAATGAGAGTAAACAAGAAGTCTTTAACGGATATGTTGGAAGTGTATTGCTAGAAGATATCGATACTCCCGTGATAAGAGAAATATATTGGGAATGGGAATACACTGAAGATGATGAAACGGAAGAATGGTCAGGAAAACCGTTATCTTTAATGTTAAAGGCGACAGCTTTACAAAAGGTAGCATAAGAAGGAGTGAAAAATGAAAAGAGCTAAAAAAATATATGTAATAGGAGCCTTACTTTTAGCAATCATTACAGCAACAACTCTTTCTTATGCTTTGTATCAAAGAGAAGTTGATGTAGATGTTACGACGATATCAGGAGAGATGATTTGTGATATTGAAGTAGATACTAATGATAATTATATTGAAAATAATGAGGCTTATTTTTATATTTATGTGAAAAATTTTGAAAATCGCGATGGAATAAATTACTTGAGTGCAACGGATGTGGATTATACTATTACGATAGAAAATACAGGAAGTGATCAGGGACTTTTCCGTTATGTAGATGAAGAAGGAAATTCTAGTGAAGAAGGGGTAGAAACCTTAACGATAGAGAATTCTATAGGAAATGATGAAGAAATGACAAAAAGAATAAGGATATATGTATCAGGAACGAATGATTTAGAGCAGAATGTAGATTTTAAGGTGAGTTTAGATGCCGTTCAAAAAGATATGGAGGGATAAGATGAAGAGATATATAAGAGGAATTGTATTTCTGTTTGCGATTGGCTTTTTATTTTATCCCTTTGAGGGACAAGCTCTCTTTACGATTCAAAAAGAAGTTAGTGGAAGTATTACAGTGCCTGAAAATAATTATTGTATTAATCATGGATTTACAAAGCTTTCTGATTGTATGTTGGTAATGGAGAATTATTCTACTAGTACCTCGGATGCTATGAGTTATATTGAGTCAAAGGGTAGTGGTACTTTTTCTAATACTGCTCCGACGGTAAATTATCAAGAAGCAACAACTGAAATGAGTAATGCAAATGGGGTAATCACAACAACAGCCCATTTTACGTTAGGAAAAAGCTATACTTTTGATGAATCGACAGGAATGTTTACTTTAACGGATTATCATAATAATCCATTAACGGAGGAATATCTTGACTATTATACTTGTGGAGGAACTACTGGAACAAGTGCTAGTTGTTCTACTATGTATCAAGTAAAAGAGTTTACGACGACTGAAAATGCGAATGGGGATATCACTTATCGTGTTACAAGGGCGATTCGGCATACTTATAATACGATCGAATCCTTCGATTCTGAAATAGGATTATATGCAGCAGAAGATGATCAGGGAACGAGTTATTATTATCGTGGTAATGTATTAAATAAT
>CALVJC010000076.1 GCA_944331945.1 uncultured Bacilli bacterium | reverse complement strand
ACAAAGTGAGTTCATAAAACCCTTGCTTTTTAGATTTCATCGATTACACTATTGCTACAAACAAAGTTTACCTTTGTTTGTTATCAATAATATAAATCGTATACATTTTAACTAATGTTTAACAGCTCTTGAATTTTTAATAGAAACATATTACAATAGTTTTCATGCAGTTATACTGTGATGTTCCTAAAATACAATAAAACTTGCTTTTTTGGTTTGATTGTGTTATAATAGGTGCACAAAATGATTTAGGGGGAGTGTTTTATGAAAAAGAATCAACGTAAGTTGAAAAAATGGGGATTTTTATCTCTTGCCGTTGTTGTTTTAGTAGCTGTAGCGTCTGTATTCTTTTTAAGTACAGAGGCAGAAGCCGAAACTTCAGTGCCTAGTTCGATTGTTGGTAATAGTGAGAAGGGAATTGGTGATTTAATTTCTAATTATCACTTTGGTAAACTAACAAGTAATGTTATGAGTTATGTTTACTGTTCTGATTACCACAAATCTACACCTCATGGTGTCTCTATGAGTCGAGTTGGAGAAGCTTCAGCGGGGGTATCTTATATTCTTGCGAATGGTTATCCAAATCGAAGCTTTACGGGTAATAGTGATTATGACTATTATATTACTCAGTCTGCTGTTTGGTGGTATCTAGATGATACGACCGGATCAAATAACTTAACGGAATCCTTCCGTAGTAGTGGTGCAGATAATTATGGTTTAAGAAGTCATATCATTGCTTTAGTCAATGAAGCGAAGAATCATGCTAATTATGCTCAACCAAGTATTAGTATTAATAACAGTGATAATACGATGCATTTAACAGAAGATAAAAATTACTATGAATCAAATAGTATTAGTATTAGTGGTACTTCTTTAGAAGGAAACTATACGGTATCTTTAAGTAATGCTCCAAGTGGTATGGAAGTTGTTAATGCTAGTAATAACGTAGCACAAACAGTTTTTGCTCAAAATGAATCGTTTAAGGTTCGTATTCCAGTTTCTAGTGTTACTAGTATGGAATTAAAAGCTGATATTTCAGTACAAGCGACAGGAGTTACTTATAAGGCCTATTTATATAGTCCAGGAAGTGGCTCTAGTGCACAAAGTGTTTATGTAGGACCATTTAAAGAAACTATACCAGTTTCTGCATCTACTAATGTGACTTTATCAACTAGTCAAGTTTCTATTCTAAAAGTAGATTCTGATACGGGAGAACCTCTTGCCGGAGCTCATCTTGTTTTAATGGATGGACAAGGTAAGAAGGTAGCGGAATGGACTACGACTGAAAATGCTTATGTGATTAAGAATTTACCAAAAGGAACGTATGTCTTAAAAGAACTTGCAGCTCCAGAAGGTTATGAATTAGCGACAGAAACAGCAACGATTGAAATTACGGATACAAACCGTGATATTAAAGTGAAATTTGGTAATGCTAAGATTGCCAAGAGAGTAACAATTATCAAAGTAGATAAAGATACTGGTAATCCAGTTAGTGGTGCTAAGTTAGTCATTAAAGATGCAGATGGAGAAGTTGTAGAAGAATTCACTTCATCCGTTGATCCTTACGTCTTAAATGATATTGCTGATGGTACTTATACGGTAGAAGAAGTAGAAGCGCCAGCTGGTTATAAAAAATCAGATGAGGTTTATACTTTTACCATTAGTGATGAAAGCAATAATGTAGCGGTTTACTTTGAAAATGAGTCAATTGATAAAAAAGTAACAATCTTAAAGATTGATAAGTCAACCGGTAATCCGTTAGCAGGAGCACACTTAGTGGTTAAAAATGCTGCTGGTGAAGTAGTAGCTGACTTTGTTACTACTACAGAAAACTTTGTTATCAATGGTATTAGTGATGGAGAATATACAGTAGAAGAAGTAGAAGCTCCAGAAGGATATCAATTAGCGAGTGATGTATATACCTTTACCATTAGTGATGAAACACCAAATGTAACGGTTACAATCGAAAATATTCCAGAAGTAGAAGTACCATTTACGGGAAGTAGTCAATCGATTTTCCCAACCTTGTTTGGTATTAGTATCTTGTTAGGTGGTATTGGATTTGTCTTATATCATGACAAGAAGCAAAGATTACAATAGTAAAATAAAAGGAAAAACTTGCATTTTTCCTTTTTTTGTGTTATAATATGTGCACATAAGGAATAGGGGGGGACAAGAGATGAAAAAGAAGCAAAAGAGACTTTCTTCTCAAGTGGTTGCTTTGATCGGAGCTATTTTCATTGTAGCAGGTATTTTTCTATCCTTATCTAGCTATATCGAAGAAAAGCGCTTGATTGCTTTTGACTATATGAATGAACAATTCTATAATGATGAGCAAGTTGTTTATGATGTCACGACAGATTCCGTTGAATCTGATGATACAAGTAACGATAATACCACTACTACGAATGTTCCTTCTAGTAATCAATTAGAACATTATATTGGTTATTTAGAGATTCCGAAGTTAGGATTTCGAAGAGGATTTTATGATATTAATTCTTCTTTAAATACGGTGGAGGGGAATATTGAAGTTATTAAAGGAAGTTCTATGCCGAATGTGGAAAAGGGGAACCTTATTATCGCTGGACACTCTGGAACAGGATGGAAAGCTTTCTTTAATGAATTATATCGCTTAGAAGTCGGGGATGAAGCTAGAGTTCTTTATCAAGGTGTTACTTATACTTATCGTATTGTAAATATCTATAAAGATGCCAATACTGGTAAATTAGCAATTAATCGGGATTACAATAAGACAACATTAACACTAATTACATGTACCAATAATGATAGTTCTACTCAAACCATCTATATTGCAGAGTTAGTACAACAAGGGTAATGGAATAAAAGGGGGTGTTGGTGATGAGTCCATTGTCATTATTTAGTAAATTAAAAATAGCATGGGATGTGATGATGTCATCACCTCTTTATGCCATTGCATTTTTTCTTCTACTTTTCTTAGTCTTTCTATTTAGTACAACCAATAAAGAAAATGCTAAGCAAAGTAAGAAAACTTACCTTTTGATTTATCTTGCCATAGCTATCTATTTCTTAGTTCAATATGGATCTAGTATTGGAACCTTAATTGATTATGCCATTAATCAAGTGTTCATTACTTATTATTTTCCGAATATTGTTATCTATTTAATTACCTTGTTAATTGCAAACATTATTTTGTGGAAAACATTATTTAGTAAAAAAGCAACACGTTTTATTCGAATCTTTAACTCTTGTTTCTATGGTGTTCTTACTTACTTATTTATTTTAGCGATTTCTTTAATTCAAGAATTAAATTTAAATGTTTTCCAATTAGAAGAATTATATAGTAGTAATCAAGTTCGTAGTTTATTAGAACTTAGTATGTTCTTCTTTGTTGTTTGGATTGCTTTATTAGGTGTTTACTATTTAATTCGTCGTCATCAACAAAAGAAAAATAAACCTCTTGAAGAGAAGACGGAAGAAAAAGATTATGAAGAAGTATCTTATTTTCCGACTTTTACACCATATCGTTTGGTCAGAAATTATAAGCCTCAGGAAGAGAAAGAATTACCTGTGGTAGAAGAAGTAGCTCCAAACAAAATGGAACAGAAAAAAGAAGAACCATTTACTTTGGAAGAATATAAAATCATGTTAAAAATCTTAAAAGAAGAGCAAGAAAAGAAAAAAGAAGTGCATTCAAAATCCTTTGATGCTTTAACAGAGCTTTATAAAAGTATGGAAGATTAGGAATAACCTAGTCTTCTTTTTTCATATATTTTAATGGTGATATTATGTTGAGTGGTGATCAATTTATTCGGCAATCTTTTAATAACGGATTGTTTTATTTAAGGAATATTCGTGATTATTGTGTTAATATACAATTATCTTTTTATGAAAATAATGAATTCTATAGTGATCGAGCGGAATCTCTTTCGAAAAGATGTGAGGATTTAGGAAGAAAAATTGTAGATGCGACAGAGGGGAGAGTGCCTCTTGAAGCGATTGAATATGAGCTATTTGTGACACAATTTACGTTACCTTGTGAAGAATTAACAGAAAAATTATTTGGGATTACTTTAGCGACGGATCTTACGAAAGAACAAATGAATCTAGAAGGTGTTAGTGATTTTGGTAATTTTCCATCAACTCTTTTAGATACAGTACAAGAGATCAATCAGGAAGCCTATTCTTTAGCGACTGAATTTATTGCTTTGGCTAGTGAGATTCGAGAAAAACTGGTGAAGAATGAGTTGTTCTCTTATAGTTATCCTTCGCTTTATGATTATATGATTGGTAATATTGAGACATATCAGAATACTCTTGAGCGTTTACAAGAAAAAGATTTGGGAGATCCTATTTACGTAACCAATCGAGAGTTTAATGGGAATCGTATGTTGTATGCTATCACCTTATTTTTAAGAGGTTTTCTTAATACGAGTGAAACACATTATTTACAAGAATTGAATAATCTTAGTGCTTCTTATGCTACTTTATTACAAGATTTTCAAACATTACCATTAAATCCCGATCATCAAGTTTTATTAACACGAAGAAGTCTTGCTCTAATTAATCAATTACGCCCTTTGATACAAGAGATGCTTCAAAGATTATTGGATGCTAGATTATATTTTATTGTAGAACCATTATTGATTGATCAATTTTATACTGATGTTAATTTTGTATTCTATCAATTGATGGAGATTGAGCATGCACAAGAGAATTTTTAAGAAGGGAAACCTTCTTTTTTTCTTCTTTTAAACTTAAGGGAGATCTGATACAATAGAGATAGGAAATAGAAGGTGTATGACATGCAATTAGAAAAATTAAATGAACAACAAAAACAAGCGGTCCTATATCATGATGGGCCTCTTCTTATCTTGGCAGGAGCAGGATCGGGAAAAACAAGAGTCTTGACGATGAAAATTGCTTATGCGATCGAAGAGTTACATGTTTCTCCTTGGGAAATATTAGCGATCACTTTTAC
>CALVJC010000075.1 GCA_944331945.1 uncultured Bacilli bacterium | reverse complement strand
GAGTACTTACCTTAAATAATTGGTTCAGTACTTAATCTATTGCAGATTGAGTACTATTTTTTTATACACAGAATCATTAAAGAAACTATTAATAAAATGATAATTAGTATCAGAAATGAGATTAGTAAATCTTTTTTCTTCATAACTATCAAGCCTCCTTCCCATAAGAAGTTGGCAAGTACTCAACAGTTAAGGTTCCCTATAAAAAGTATACTATTAAGTATATTAAAAAACAATCGAACAATTATATATTTAAAAAAAATTTAAATTATAGAAAGTCAAAATATTGGAGGAAATAAAAAAGAAATAGATTTTCCTCCTTTTCTATGGTATTCTTATTGATAGGAAGGTGTATGATATGAATACAGATGAAAAAAAGTGGTTACATTATGATTCTTTGAATGCGGATATGAAAGCTTATATGAAGCAGGTTATGGATATTTATACGGCATTGGAAAATCAGGTAACAGAGGATCAAATGGGTTTGCAGAATGGTAATCTTTCGATTGCAGATAAGTTTGTTTTTTCTATGCTATTGGCTGGGAAATCAGTAATTAATCCAGAACGACGGGAACAATATACGAAAGTGACGGATCTAATTGAAGATTCTCTTTCTTTTCATTTTTCTTCCGTCCAACCTTTGGAAGAGGAGAGGTATTATGATTCCCTTTATTGGTTGCAGTTTGAACCATTTTTAAATCAACATTTATCGCTTTCAGAGCCAATGATGGAACGCCCTTACTATTTGGTATGTAATTTATTAAACAATCAAGAATTGATAAAGAAATCCTTTGATGATATGAAGCCTACGAAAGGAATAGGGCCTTGGGAAGAAAAACTTCCTAAGCAAGAAGAGGGGAAGAAAGAGGATTTTGTAATGACCTCTCAAGTATTTGATTTATTGCCGGACATTAAGAAAAAGTTTATTGCTCAAACGGAGTTTGCTCAAAATCTATTCTATAACCTGGTTATGAATCAACGTCTTGCTCGGGCCAAAGAATATCAAGGGGAGCGTTCCATTATCTTTGTGGATGGCTCATCAGGAACAGGAAAAACGGCAATTACGCGAGAAATTGCTGAGAAGTTAGAGGTTCCTCTTACCACAACTTCGATTACCAATTATTCTGCGGCTGGCTATGTTGGTGGAGATTTAAAGGATCTTCTAGTTCGTTTATATGAAAAAGCAGATGGTGACTTAAAAAAAGCGGAGCAAGGTATTGTGGTATTGGATGAGTTTGATAAAATTTCCTATTCTGTAGAGGCAGACAAAAGTCTAGCCATGAAAAAAGCTGTCCAACAACAATTGCTCGATTTTATGGGTGGTGGAAAGTATGATCTGCAAATAAAAAAGATTGAAGATGGAAAACCAGTTCAAAAGGATGTTTCTTTTGATACTTCTTCCTTAACTTTTGTTTGTTTAGGGGCTTTAACGGATGTAAGAGAACAGCAACCGAAAAAACCAATCGGTTTTGAACGGGACATTTCGAAAGAATCAACGGATCATTTTGTGATGTCTCCTCAAGTTTTGTTAGATGTTGGGTTAGAAAAAGAGTTGGTGAACCGAATTAATACTTATCTTCATACCGAAGATTATACAAAGGAAGATTATGTTGCTATCTTAAAAGAGTCGGAAATTAGTCCAATTCTTGGGTTGAAAAACTTGGTTTCGGTGAATGAAAATCATTTGACAGTAGAAGAAGATGCCTACGAGAGTATTGCGGAAGAAGCCTGTCATTTACATATGGGAGCGAGAGGCTTACAAACCGTGGTAAATAATATCCGTACTTCTTTTCTTGATACTATTTTAGAAAAAGAAGGGGAAGAGATTCGGATTAATCATGATGTTGTAAAGAGTACCATGGAAAAGACATTTGATAGAAAGGTAAGAAAATAGAATGAACTTTGAATACAATGGAAATTTATTGGAAGAAGAACGAATTGAAAAAGTAGCTCAAGATATAAGAAAGCAATATCCAGAAATATCTTTACAACAAGCGCGTAATATTGCCATGTTAGAAGGACCGATTTCTACTCCTTGTGACTTACCAATGTTTTTTGAACGTTATTATCATATCATGCTAATTATGAAAGATGAAAAAGAATTGGTGAAAAAAGTATTTGATGATTTGATCTTGGTACTTGAAAGAAATAGAGAACATCCTAAAATAGAACATTATAAGACCGTTTTAATTGAAATATTAAGTTATTTAAATGGTTTAAGAGAATTTCCTTATCTAAAAGAGTTTAAAGATGAAGAATAGTCTTTTTATAAAAAGTATTTGACAAGGCTATTCTTTTCTTTTAGAATAAGCCTAATGAGAGGGAAATGAAAATGAAAAATTTAAAAGTATATAGTATGAATTTAGGAGGGCGTTTTTTGCCTATTAGGGATAGAAGAAAAAAGAAACTTATTACCGATTATTTATTAGAACAGGATTATAGTTTGGTTTTATTACAAGGGTGTGCTCGTAAGTATCAGGTGAATCTTTCTTTATTAGAAGAAAAATATCATTGTATTGAAGGTCAGAATACTACTACTTTATTATCACGAGAATATGAATTTTATGGTTCTAGTATTTTTGAAGATACCAATGATTTTGTTTTCTATCAAGGTTCTCCTATCGCTTGTCTTAATGTTGATCAGAGAACGGATGTATCCAAAGCTTTTGCGACCTGTCATGCTTATGGAAATCCAACGCATCCTGTGTTTGTACCTTATCGTATTGTAGGAGGAAATATTCTAGAAGAAGAGCAAAACCCCTTTTGTGATTTATTAGAACTAAAAGAAGTTCCGTTAGAAGATATGCCATTCGATTGGAAACAAGAAAAAAGTCATTTGTTTTTATCGAAAAATCTTGATTATGATCCGAAAACAAAAATTATTTTGCAAAAGAAAAAAACATACCATTAGAAATAAGTTCAAACCGAACTTTATTTTTTTTGCTTTTTTCTTGACAAGAAAAGTTTTCAGCCTTTATTATAGTAAGTTAACTTTAGGGGGATCGGGTAAAGAACGGTTTTAAAATTACCTGACCTAAAGAAATTGGTAGTATCTTTATTATTTGGCCATAAAATGATAAAGAGAGAAGGAGGGTAATTATGGCAAGAGGTTTAAAGAAACTTTCTTTGGTATTTGTTGGAATCTTTTCCTTTTTCTTGTTTCAACAAGGTGTCAATGCACAAGAGTATACCATTACACCAGATATGGAACAAAATGAAATTGATGAGATTTTGATGAATGCTACTTCACAAGACAATGTTATTATTGCTAGTGGAGATTATAGTACAGAGAAAAATGGTTTACCATACCATAAAATCATTACTGTACAAAAAGATTATATGAATTTTAGTATTGCTGGAGAGTATACGGAATTACAATTTATTATACGAGCAAGTAATACGAAAATCACTGCAAATAATGCAACAATTAATGGGAATGCAAATGTAAATGATAATCCTGCTGCTGCTTTATTTGTAGAACAAGGTTCTTTGTTTTTAAGTGGTAGCTTAACTTTGGTTAACCACAATCATGGAGTGCGTTTAGGTTATCGAAATGCTCCAGAAACTAATTATAGTGCTCTTACTTTGAATGAGTATGCTATTTTGACGATTCAAGATAATGTCGAAGTAAATAGTGTTGGTTATTATGGAAATGGTGCGGATGATCCAGATTCTATTTATCTAACGTATGCCGATAAAGGACAGGTAAATGGTACGAGTGGATCTGCTATTGATATTCGTGGTTTTGGTTATACGAATCTTACCTTGAAGGAGCATGCACAATTATATGCTTTGAATAATCAAGGATCTGGAATGTATCCTATTCAAGTAGCAGATTATACCTTTCAAATGAGTCCTTTTAGTTATGCTAAACTAGATGGAAATGGACAAGGTATTAATATGAATACCGATTATGCAAAAAGTATTCATCTTAATCTTGATCATGCCACACTAGACGTTACCAATAATCGTAGTAATGGTATTACAGGACAAAGTGCTCCATATCTTTTGAATATTACAAATTCTTCTGTTGTTAATGTGAAGGATAATGGTGCTATAGGTATTAATAACTTTTATATTCAAGTAAGTGATTCTACTTTGAATGTGACGGGAAATGGATCGCATGGAGCAAGCAATGTTTCCTTTGATGCTATGAATAGTACTATCAATACTTCAGATAATGCTTATATTGGACTAAATGTTACAAAATATAATGATGGAAAAACTAGTACCGATGTAATTCATAGTACAATTACCTCAAATAATAATGGAGGACCTGGAGTACGATTCTATGTGGAAGCTGGAGTGACAAATATCACAGATTCTACCATAACTACAAATGGAAATGGCTATGGGGATGACCTTTATGGTTTTGAAGTTTCACCAGGTGATTCTGGCTCATGGGCTGGAATTGTAGCGAAAGGAACCCTTGTAGCTAAAAATTCTGTTCTATTTAGTAATGGAGTGAGTGGTTATTCCTTATATGATACTTCTTCTGGTAAGGCAACGTTCTATGTTTTAGAAAATTCCGTTGTCGTTGAAAATGGAGAAGAATCAAAAGATATTTATGATGACTATAATAGTGAAAATCAAAATAGTGGTAGCACTGTAGTAGAAGGAGGAAGTCTTCAGGCTGATTCGGATAATATTTCTTCTTCTGATTCTTTAAATAATAAATATCATCAAGAACAAAATCCGACGATGCCAAGTGGTCAAGGTCCAAAGGATGAAGTTCAATTTGGGGGACCAGTCAATAGTGACTACACGGCTTTAACACAATTTATATTACATCAAAATATCAATAAAGAAGTAGGTGGAGAGGGCAGTCATGTCTTTACTTACTATGATCCAAATACTGGAAGACGGCATGATTATACATTCCGTTATAATGTGTTAGGAGAAGATTTGGATCCGAATGCCTATGGGAATGCTTATGTCTGGGCTCCTGTATCACTTTTGCATTATGATGCCACTGAAGGAATTCTTAATTATTTAGGAACCGCTGGAAAAGTAACTTTTGGTTATGGATATACAGACATGCTTACAGGACTTTATACTCGCTTTGCTTCGGATGTTACCATTTTTGGTAATAGTATGAACTTAACCGAAAAAGTGTTAGCTTCTGCTAGTAGAGAAGGATATATTTTCTTAGGATGGTATATTGCCGATGATCAAGCGTTAGCGGCTCAATATGCTGAGGAAGGAAATTTTGAAGAGCTTTATAAATTATTAAATACGGCTTTCGATGGTTCTACTAAGCTAGAACTTGATGGAACGCCAGTGAGTGAATTAACTGTTTATGCAAAATGGGGACTTAGTGAAACAGGAAGTACCGATGGTTGGGAAATTGAACCACCTAAGACAGCTATTGTATCTATCTCTGATCGGGATGCTATTTTGATTCTTGTTGTTGCCTTTGCTATTATGGGAACGGTAAATTTCACAATTTTAAAAAGACACTAAGAAGAATTCCAATGTTGGAGTTCTTTCCATTTATA
>CALVJC010000074.1 GCA_944331945.1 uncultured Bacilli bacterium | reverse complement strand
AGGCTTAAATTCCGATGGTCGCCACCGTACTATTTTATTTCATCTCTTTTTCTAGCCTTAATAATTTTTTCAATCTTTTACATAAATCATATGACTTTTGTACTCCATGTTCTTTTTGATAAGAAAGGAAATAATTATAGACAAAACGAACACAACCAAAGATCCTAGAAATGTATCTTTATTATTCTAATGCTGGATATAACCTAAAATGATAAGCTTGATATTCGTTCATAAGACTAGATCACCTCGTTTGTAAATCCATCTTAACATTAGAACAAACGTTTGTCAATACATGGTTCGGTTTTTTTCTGTATGAATTTCCTATTGTATAAAAATATTTTATAAAAGTGAGTTTATGAAAAAGGGTTAATTTCTTTCACTATTGATACAAAATACAGCATATAACGGTACTGATTTTATATTGTTTTCATATCCAAAGTTTTTAGAAGATATTCTAATACTATACTTATTTCTATCGCTTCAATTCTTTTCTCTAATTCATCCATAGCTTCATTCCCCCTATACTCCAACCAATTCTGATTCTAATATTGCAATTATTTCTTTTAGTGCATTGATTGTATCTTCAAACTTTACATTTTTTGCATATGAATTTTTTGAAATATATGCATTCCACAAATTGTTCATATTATTATCATCACTTAAATCATTAATAACTTCATTAAATTGTTCTAAATCAAAATTTGTTTCTCTCCGTTTAAAAGTACTTTTAATTGCTCTGATCAAGTTACTTCTATTTAAATCATCAATTTTTGTATTCATTAATATATAAATATCATAAAAATCTTTTAATCTAGTATTTAACAAACCTCTAGTAACAATAGTTTGAAATTTTTCAGCTAATACCGTTTCGAGTGTATATGACATTATAGGTATCTTTTTATCTTCAAAAATACAATTATAATTGTATTTCATTTCTCTTGGTGTAATTATATCTCCTGTTGTTAATTCAACAGTAATATAAGTTTTATTATTACCTAACTTAGATAAAATATTTAACCTAAAACCACTATATTTATCTTCTAATCTAATATCTTTAATGGATATAATTTGAAATGATGTACCATCATCAATATCTATATGAAGTATTTCATTAAATACTTTTTCTATATCATTTTTTGTTAGAGGTATACCTTTTAAAGTTGCATCCATATCTTTAGTAGTTCTTTCGTCATCTCCAATAATAGAAGTAAGAAGTAAACCACCTTTTAATATTATTTGCCCTCTATAATTACTTATAGATATTCTTTCTAAAATTCTTTCAAAGTAAAATAATTGATAATATTTTTGGGAGATATCACTGTTGCCATGTGCCTTTTTAGATATGATGCTTTTTAATTTATCAGTATTCATTATAGCAACACCTCCATATATTCAAGAACTTTCTTATCAATATTTAATTTCTTAGCATATTTCATTAATTTAAGTAAATCTTTTTGTTTTAATTTTGAATATCTTTTTAATGCTTTTGTAAATATTTCTTTATCCATATGATTTCTATATTTAACAATATCACAAATAGTTCTTTCTAAATCATAAGTTCTAAGTTTCATTCCAAATGGAGATTCCACTGTCGTTAAACCAAGTTCTAAAAATTCTTTTTTTACATAATGTAGTGTAACATTTTTATCTTTACTTAAACTACCGTTATACCCAACTGGTACAGTCATATCAAAATAAAGAGGTGTTCTATCAGATAAATCATAAAAATAAAGTGCAGTTGAATGAGAAAAAATACAATTTTTAGATTTTAATTGATATTTGTAATAATCATCGCAAAAAGAATTAGGAATTGCATAATATCCTCTTGTAATTCTTTCTAATTTATTTTGCTCAACTAATCTAGTTAATTCTACAGTATTAATATTAGCATCCTTAACTTGTTTTGTCGTAACATATCCGTTATTCTCGTTTGCAATTTTAATAATCTTTTCAGCATTAGTCATATTATCACTTTCCTTATATTAATTTTAGCATTTCTTTAAAACTATGTAAATATAATTCGTTGCTTTTTTACTTATTTTTTTATTTTTTTGCGTTTTTTTGCAACATTTTGATAAAACAAAAAAGCTAAACTTATCCAAATAAGAGAATAGCTTTTCTTTGGGTAATTGTCCCATTTTAACGAAGCCAGGGTTACAAGAGTTTTGTAAGACTTGCAAGAAAGTCTAATGTCCATAGCCTCTTGCTTTCCAGCATTTTATGCGAGAGGTATCAACCTGAACGGTTCCGGTAATAGCTTCAATTTTTACTGTTCTTCTAATATTTCTAAAGCCTCTTCAAAAGTACTAACCGCTTTAATTTCAATATCATAGTTATTTTTTTCTTTTTCAGCTTTGGCTTCTTCATAGTTATCGCCAGCAGGAACTAAGAATAAGTCAGCTTTACTTTTGACGGCACCACTCAATTTATATTTCACGCCACCGATTTCCCCAACACTACCATCTGCAGCAATGGTGCCCGTGCCCACGATTTTCTTACCATGAGTGATATCTTCTTCAACTAATTTATCATAAATGGCAAGCGTTAGCATAAGTCCTCCAGATGGACCGCTTTCACTGGCTTTAAAATGAAGAGACACTTTTGGATCGGTTTCAAATTCATAAATCGTCGTCAAGGAGATTCCCGTTAGATTTTTTCCATCATAATCTTTTACTTCCGCCGTTGCTTCTGTTTCTTCCTCATCCCTTAAGACTTGAAACGTTACCACGGTTCCTACTTCTTGCGACGTAATATAATTACTATATTCTTCGGTAGAAGTGAAGGTTTGTCCATCCACTGATAAAATTTCATCTCCAACTTTTAACGTCGTATTACTATTTTCATCTAAGTATAAAATATAAAGATGTTGATCTTTGATCGTAATTTCTTGCTCCGCTTTTTGGAAAGCCACTAAAATAGCCGTTTGATTGGCATTCTCTAAATAGAGATGATTGCGCATGGCGATATCTTCGACGGTTTCTTTTTCCGATAATTGATAACTCTCTTCTTCTTCTAAATCCCATGAGGGGATCAGATGGGCCAAAAGGAAGGTGGCTACATTGCCTTCTAATTCACTGACATAAGCAAAGTTCAAGCTTCCTTCCGAAGAAGCAGCCCCTGCTACTTCGACACGATCATTAATATTAATCGTGCCACCACCAGTATAAATATAATATGGTACGGGATAGGTTAAAACAAAGTAACTTACCACTAGGATAACGATACTTTTCCACCAATCACGAATAAATTTTTTTATCTTTTCGTACACTTTATTAAACATAACATCATCCTTATCTAATATATTATAACAGAAGAAGAGTCTTTTATGAAAAAAAATTATAATCGTATGATCTTATTTGCACTTTTCATCTTATTATATCTTGGTATTTTTTGTTTTCCTTCTTTTATTATGGAAGCGGGGGTTACGGCTCTTAGCATTTTTAAAGAGCGGTTATTCCCTTCTATTTTTCCTTTTTTTGTTCTTTCTTTTTTAATGTTAAACCTTGGAATGACAGAGATTCTTTGTCGCTTCGTTGATCCTTTTTTTAAACGGGTATTTCATCTTTCTTCTTCGGCTTCGTTTGTCTTCCTCATGAGTATTTTTTCAGGCTTTCCGAGTGGTTCTAAGTATGTTGCCACCTTATATCAGGAGAAAAAACTAACCAAAGAAATGAGTCATTACCTGTTGTTATTTACCCATTTTGCCAATCCTTTGTTTGTGCTTGGAAGTTGTGGTCTTATTTTAGGCAATCAAACGGTCGCTTTCTTTATTTTCCTTGCTCAACTTCTTAGTAATTTGGTGATCGCTTTTCTATTCCGTCCGAAAGAAGTGGTAGCTATGCCACATTCAATGGAACAAAAATCTTCTTCTTTGCTTTCTTCTTTGGCCGAGGCGATCAATCAAGCGATGGAAGTATTACTTTTTATGTTAGGATCCATTACTTTTTTCTTATTTTTCAGTAAGATTCTTTTATCCTTTTTTCTATTGCCACCGTTTTTCCAAATGCTCGTAACTGGCCTACTAGATATGACGAGTGGGATTGCAATGACGGCCGAGCTTTCCTTACCCTTTTTTCTTCAAGGCCTTTGTATTTTAAGTTTTATTGTATTTGGAGGGTTCTCCGTGCATATTCAAGTGGTCAATGCCTTAAGAAAAACCGATCTTTCCTATCGGTTCTTCTTTCTAGGGCGACTATTACAGCTTGGAATCGCCTCTTTTTTGTTTGTTCTTTTTTATGCACTGTTATAGTTTAGAGGGCAAATAATGCGAATGCGATATGGTTGTTCAAAATTAGGATGTTCTAAATAAAGAGTAATTTTCACCATTTGACCATCTATCACAACCGAAGAGTTATCGGTTAAAACAAGATCCGCTAAATTGGGAATATCATAACGAAGCATGGAGCCAGTTGAACCATACTGAATGCTTCCTCGTTCTTCTACTTCACCACTATCTGAAATCACACTTGGATTAATTTTTATTTCCGTGGTTGTGCTATCAAGAGAAAAAGCAAAAGTGGCACTCTTATCATCGGTTATATTGACATTTTGTAATTCTTTTTTAATCAAATCATCTTGAATTAATTTTTGAAGGTTATTTCCATATTGAATCACTTCATTTTGAATCGAGGCAATTTGTTCTTTGTTTTTATAATTCATAATCAAACTGAACATAGAAACGACAATGCCACTAATCATGACAAAACAAACTAACAATTCAATGGAAGTCATTCCTTTTTGATTTCTTTTTTTCATCTTCGCACCTCAATCGTTCCATATCTATGATCAGCATCACAATCCGAAACATTATCGATACCACAATATTCAATAATCACGCGATAATAACCGGTCGCGACAGTTTTACTCGTATTGTTTGAATAGGTTGGTAAATAAGTAATATATTCTTCAAAGTCTCTTGGGAAGGTACCTTTGATCTCTTTTAAAGATGTCGTCTGATAAGGGGTTAGATAAACGCGGGTGATGGAGGCAGTACTTTTCAAATTGTTATAAAGATTTCGATAATAATCACTGGTAAAGTAACTACCATCCGTAATATCAAGATACCCAAGCGAGGATGCTTGATCAAAGGCAGCATCGCTTAAGCCATCTAACACAAGGCGTCTTGTCCAGTGAGCAAGATAGGTTGCTTCGACACTATCATAATTTTTATAGCGATCATATTCACCAATAAGAGGCAATAAGTTGGTATATAATAGGACAACAATGCTGACAATAAAAACAGTTGTAATTAATGTTTCTACTAACATAAAGCCTTGTTGGTTTAATTTTTTTCTTGTTTTCACTTGCTCACCCTCTTGCTATCTTTCTAATCTTATTATATAATAGATTATAGTAAATTACCATACTTAAAAAATAGAATAAAGGGGTTGAATTCTATGGTTACTTATGACATGACAAAAATTCCTGTCATTGATGTTGTCGACGATATTTTAGCTTCTGCCGCCCAGAAAGGAGCGAGTGATATTCACTTTGACCCCCGGGATGACTATCTTTTAGTGCGCCTAAGAATTGATGGCGATTTGATGGATTATACCATTATTCCCAAGATGTATGAGCGAAATTTAATTACTAGAATCAAGCTTTTATCCAATATGAATATTACCGAAAGTAGACTTCCGCAAGATGGTTCGATTAAAGGAACTATCAAAGGTGTATCCTTAGAAACCCGTGTTTCTACCCTACCTACCAACGAAGGAGAAAAGTGTGTTATTCGTATCTTAGATTATTCTCTTAGTTTACAAGGAATTGACTCTTTAGGTTTTAATGATAAGAACTTAGCAAAGTTAAAAAAGATGATTAAGGAACCAAATGGAATTATTTTAATTACCGGAGCGACTGGTTCTGGAAAAAGTACTACGGTTTACTCTATTTTACAGGTTTTGAATCAAAAAGAGACCAATATTATTACGGTAGAAGATCCGATCGAAATGAATATGGAAGGTTTAAATCAAGTACAAGTTAACAGTGAGATTGGACTCGATTTCGCTACGGTTTTGCGGTCGATTTTACGTCAAGATCCCAATATTATTTTAATTGGTGAAATTCGTGATAGTGAAACGGCCAAAATTGCAGTCCGGGCTTCGATTACAGGACATTTGGTTTTATCTACCATCCATACGAACAATTCCTTAAGTACCATTGAGCGACTTCTTGATATGAATGTCGAACGTTATTTGTTATCGAGTGCTTTGTCTGGTATTATATCGCAACGTTTAGCCAAAAAACTTTGTCCCCATTGTCGGGTATTAGTGGAAACTTCGGCTTATGAGAAAAAAGTTTTTCGGTTAGCGATTGGACAAGAAGTGAAACAAATTTATGCAGCGAATAAAAATGGTTGTGAGCATTGTAATGGTGGTTATCATGGACGTATTGCTATTCAAGAAGTATTAATGATCAACGATGAGATTCGCAATGCCTTAAATGAAGAAGAAATGGATAAAGAGGATTTACATCGGATGGTTTATACTTCTGATGTTATTACGATGTTACAAGATGCTTTATGGAAAGTGTTAAATGGACTTACTTCTTTTGAGGAAGTCTATCGAATTATTGATGTTGATGATGATTTGGATGCTCAAATGCTTACCGGCTTCAAAAAGGAAAAGAAAGAAGAAAAAATTGAACCTATAAAAAAAGAAGAAAATGATTTACTCAATCTTCTTCCAGAAATGGATACTACTGAAACGCTATAAATTTTTTAAGCGTTTTTTTCTTGTAATAATTTTTTCCATTTTTCAATTAAATGAGCAACAGTGGCACATCCCATGAAGCAGACAACGCCATCGCGATAAGGCCATAATTTTTCGATGCTATTTTCATCGATTAATTCTCCCCCTTTGATTTTCTCGACGATATCTTCACTTTTGATCGGTGGATAGTCTTGTGGGTTTTCTCGGTCACATAAAATTGGGGTTACAAAGGCTTTGTCAGCTTTCGTTAGAACTTCTGCAAATTCACTTTTAAAGGCCGCTGTTCTTGAATAAGTATTGGGACGGAAAACGACGGTGATTTTTTTGTCTGGAAACTTTTGACGAACGGCTTCCAAAGTTGCTTTAATTTCAGTTGGATGATGCGCATAGTCATCTAAGATGAAACACTTTCCTACCTGCTCGATCGCAAAACGACGTTTGGCATTTTGAAAAGTAGTAAGGTTTTCTTTGATTTGTGATACCGTTAAGCCTTCTTCTAGGGCTTCGATAATAGCAGCACTTGTATTCATGACGTTATGATGTCCATATAATGGAACGAAAAAAGATCCTATTTTTTCTTGATGATGGAATAATTCAAAGGATGATCCACTGGTATCTAAGGAGATATTTTTTAGGATATAATCATTGTTTTCTTTTTCTCCATAAAAGATGACCTCGTTAGCAAAAGAAATTTTCCGAATATTTTCATCATCGCCATTCGCGATCACTAATTTTGCTTTATTAGCAAATATTTCGAAGGTTTTAATCGTATCTTCCAAGTCTTTATAAATCTCCGTGTGTTCTAATTCGATACAGGTAATCACCGCAATTTGAGGATGGTAAGCTAAAAAGTGACGGTTAAATTCATCTGATTCGATGACAAGACGGTCATTTTTGCGATCAATATGCCCTGTCCCATCACCAATAAAATAATTACATCCAATTGTGTTTTCTAATAAATGGCGAATCAAAGAAGTGGTCGTGGTTTTCCCATGGGTTCC
The DNA here is from genome assembly GCA_944331945.1 of uncultured Bacilli bacterium. Taxonomy (GTDB): domain Bacteria; phylum Bacillota_I; class Bacilli_A; order RF39; family UBA660; genus Onthousia. The sequence goes on along the minus strand of CALVJC010000074.1, from coordinate 39 downwards.
ACAAACAGAAATGGTTTTAAACTCTTTGGTAATATCGCC
>CALVJC010000073.1 GCA_944331945.1 uncultured Bacilli bacterium | reverse complement strand
TGGATAGGATTGACGAATGTGGCGAATATTTCAGAATAGTTGACTATAAAACAGGCAGAACTGGGAATATTTTAAAAGAGCTTTACTATGGTGAGAAATTACAACTATTTTTATATTTTATCTTATATCTTTACTTTAGGACTAAGTTTTAATGCTACAGGAGTCATTCAAGAAACTTTAAAATTAAAGAAAAAAGATATTGAAGAAGCCGAAAAAAAAGACAAGAATTAATTCTTGTCTAAATAACGCATATAATACTCATCAAAGGTTAGGTTACTAGCCTTTATTTTTTGCGCTAAATCTACTCCTACATACCGATAATGCCATGATTCATAGGTATAGCCCGTAATATCAGTCTTATCTTTTGGATACCTTAAAATGAACCCATATTCTACAGCATGCTCTTGCATCCAAGTAAACTCCTTCGTTTGTTCAAAGGAATTAAAATCAAGCTCCCGATTGTCCACATCAACGGCCAGACCAGTCTGATGATCAGAAAATCCAGGACGGGCAGAATAAGTATCTGCAAGTTCTATTCCATCTTGATTGACATATCGCTGATAAAGGCCTTCTTGATATTCATAACTACGATAAGCTGAAATAGCACGAATGGTATAGCCATCTTGTTTCGCGGCATCAACAAGCTGAATAAAAGCCTCTTTCGCTTCTTTTACTAAGGAAATCCCTCCCTTAGAATAATTGGTATCTAATTCTTCTAAATTATCTGGTACATAATTACTTCCTAAATAATAATATTTATTTACAAGGACATAAGGTGTATTTTGATTCGGTGCTTCCTTGGTATTGGTATAATAAGGTTGATCAAGCCCAATATTTACATAAGTTAAAATATTTTCATCTGAGAGTTCACTATGTTTTTCCCGATAAGCTAAATAGCGATCTTGATTTTCTTCTTTATAATAATCATAAGTTTTAGCCATTTCTTCTTCCCATGTTTGAGAATTTGGAGTTGTGATTTCTTCGGCTTCGAATGGAGGAGCTTCTTCTTTTTCCCTTTGCAATTGTTTCTGCAAGAAAGGAAAGAAAAACATTCCTAATCCTAATAACATAATAATAACAAGGAAGGGAATCCAAACTTTTTTTTGTTCCATAGATATTCACCTACTTCTATAATAGCATATAAAAGAAAAAAGAGAATATGAAAGAAATTTTTAACTCATAAAAGACGTAAACTGACATAATTTTTATTAGGAGTTGATCAAATGAAAAAGATATTTGTGTTTTTTCTTAGTTTTCTTTTGTTGTTTCCTACTGTGGTATTGGCAGAAGAAATCAGTGAAGCGCCACAAGAGAATGCGACTCAAACGCAGGAAGTAGAACAGGGACAATCAGAAGAAAACACTTCCCTAATACCTTCTGCGAAAGCGGGTATTTTAATGGATGCGGCCACGGGAGAAATTCTCTTTGAAAAGAATAAAGATGAACAGTTAGCAGTGGCCTCTATGACCAAAATGGTCGCGCAAATTCTTATTTTAGAAGCAGTGGAAAGTGGAAAAATCAAATGGAGTGATGAAGTAACCGCAAGTGAAAATGCTTCTGGTATGGGTGGTAGTCAAATTTACCTTTCCACAGGCGAAACGTTAACCGTAGAAGAGATGATGAAAGGAATCAGTATGGCTAGTGCTAATGACGCCACAGTTGCTATGGCTGAGTATCTAGCAGGAACCGAAGTAGAATTTGTAAAGCAAATGAATGAGAAAGTAAAAGAATTAGGCTTAAAAAATACCCAGTTTAAAAATAGTACCGGCTTAGATGAAGATGGACATTATTCTTCCGCTTACGATATGGCTGTCATTGCCAGAGAGCTTTTAAAACATGAAGAAATATTACGCTTCTCCTCCGTTTATGAAGATTACTTAAGAGAAGATACGGATAACAAGTTTTGGTTAGTAAATACCAACAAATTAGTTCGTTTTTATGAAGGAGCAGATGGACTAAAAACAGGCCATACCGATGCCGCCAAATATTGTTTATCCGCTACTGCTAAAAGAGATGATATGCGCTTAATTGCCATTGTTTTAGGGGAGGAAAATAGTCAAGTAAGAAATAGTGAAACAATGGCTCTATTAGACTATGGATTTAATACTTATCAAATGCAAGTAGTTAAAAAGAAAGATGAGGTAGTAAAAACCGAAACATTAGAAAAAGCAACGAAAGAAAAAATTGAATTTGTTCCAACGACAGATATTGGTATCTTAGTAAAGAAAGGGGAAGAAGCCAAAGAATATACTTACGATATAAAAACAGATGATCTCAAATTACCCGTAAAAAAAGGTGATGTAGTCGGAAAGATCATCGTAAAAGATAAAGATACAACGATTACCGAGGGAGATTTAACAGTAACAGAGGATATTGATTCTCTTTCCTTCTTCGCATTATTTAAGAAAACATTACAAGATATCTTTGCTGGAAATGCAAGTATCTGAAAAATACTATAAAGGAAATGCCAAAGACATTTCTTTTTTTTGTGGTCTTTTTTAAACGAAATAGTGGTGCAGAAAAACGAAATAGTGGTGCAGAAAAACTAAGCAGTGGTGCAGAAAGATCAAATAGTGGTGCACAAAAACGAAATAGTGGTGCAGAAAAACTGAATAGTGGTGCACAAAAACCAAATAGTGGTGCAGAAAAACTAAGTAGTGGTGCAGAAAAACTAAGTAGTGGTGCAGAAAGATCAAATAGTGGTGCACAAAAACGAAATAGTGGTGCAGAAAAACATAAATATAGGGAATGTTTAATAGAATTTTGTAAAACACCAAGAACAGCAAAAGAAATAAGTAGACATCTAGGCTTCAAATCAAAAAATTATGTAAGAGAAAAAATAATAAAGCCTTTGCTACAAACAGACATCTTAGAATTCACGAACAAAGAAGTAAGAAATGCTAGGAATCAAAAGTATAAAATTAAAACGAAATAAAAAGAAAATACTAAATGCATTTTCTTAGTTATTGTCTATACAATCGAAAATTATTTTCATTATCTAATAAAATAGAAGAACAATCATCATCAATAACATAGTCATCGGTATAATATCGAGGGTCTTGATCTCTTGGACCAACTGTATCTTTTGCTCGAATAAAACTAATTGTATTATCATGAATAGCAAAAAAGCCTGTGGTAGAAGAACCTTGGCCAAAATTAGCCGTAAAAGTACCATCATCATTTAAAATATAAGTATATTGTAGATTGTATGTTTGCCCACTATCATTTGCTGATTGGTATTCTCCATAATAAGTTCCATAACATTTTGGAAGTTGAGAAATAGAATTATCTTCTGAACTGTTTTGTTCTTCCTGTTGTTCATTATTCTCTTGAATAGGATTTTCTGCTTCTTGATTATTAGAAGTGAAAAGGAATCCTTTATCATAAAAAATATAGACTATCAATCCAATAATAATTAATATGGATAAAATGAAAGCAATAAATAAGCCTTTCCCTGATTTTTCCATTTTTTACCTCCTTGTATAATAAAATTATAACATGTTTTATTTTCAATCAAAACAAAAATAGATCAAAATAATTCTAACCACAAAGAATAAAAGATTGTATTTTTTCATCCCTTAACGATATAATAAATATAATAAAGAAATAAGGAGAATGTCAAATGAAGAAAAAAACCAAAATTATCATTATCATTTTAGCTATCGTCATAGTTCTTATGCTCGCTTTTCTCTTATATTTTAAATTATCCTTCATCAGTAAAGGGGAAGTAAGAACGGCCATTGTAGAAAACATGCAAGTAGAAGAAAGTGCTCTTCATTTTGAAAGCATTGATTTTGAATTAGACAATAAAACTTATGAAGTAGAAGTCTATTATCAAAACAAAGAATATGAATTTATTATCGATGCCAAAGATGGGGATGTTATTTATACTGATTACCGTTCTTCTGCAAATGAATCGGGCTCAAATTCAAATTCGAATCAATCCACCACTTCCAAAGAAGAGACAACCCATGACATAGGTTTGGACAAAGCCAAAGAAATTGCTTTGGAAAATGCTTCTGTGAAAGAAAGCGATGTGAGCCTTGTAAAACAAGAACAAGATTATGATGATGGTAGAAAATATTATGAAATCGAATTTATCTATCAGGAAATGAAATATGATTATAAGATCTCTGCTGCAACAGGAGAAATTACAGAATTCGAACGAGATAGTATTTATGACTAGAAAAAGAAGAAAAAAGTGCAAAGAATAAAGTAAAAGGTGATGATAAACATCATCTTTTTTGATGGAGGTAATTCATGAAAAAAATAATCTTTGCTTTATTCCTTTTTCTTTTTCTGTCCGATAATGTAAAAGCCGAGACCATTGAAACACCCTATCTTTACTATCGAAGTAGTCAAAATAGTAAGTTGGAGATAGGAGAAATAAGAGAAGAAGAAACGACGTATCTTTTAGAAGAAAAAGCTCCTTCTAAGACGAAAGAGTATTATCCGCTTGGTAAAAATCCGAAAGACTATCCCTTTCGAACGAATGAAGTAAATTATAGTGAATGGAGTGAGTGGGGAACCAAAAAAGAAACGACCATGGAAGAAGAACAGCAAACGCTCTATACCTATCAACGCTTAAAGAAAATAGACTCTCTTGTAATCGAAACTTCTCCCTCTCTTGCTTTGCTCTCAATTAAAATCAACGGAAAAGAGTATCTAGAAAAAAACTCTTCCTTAATTTATCTTGAATCCCCACTTGAAATAAAATTAGAAAAGTCCTTCTATCCCGAAGAAATCACTCTAGAAATAAAAGTATATCGTCTTTTAAACGATTCCAAAGCCAAACTAACAATGACAGATAAAAGACAAGAATATATAGAAAAAGAAATAAAGGTAACAACTCCTGGCATTTCTCAAATAACCGAAAAAGGAATTCACTTATTAAAAAAATTATTGTTGGAACGAGAAACAAAAACTACGAATGACTTAAAAGATTTATTCTATATCCATATCTTAAACGAAAAAGTAGAATATCGTTATCGTGAAAAGAAATATAAATATCAAAAAAAGCCTAAACAAATATTAAGTCAAGAAAAAGAGAAAGAAGGGTACTATGTAAAAGAAGAAACTACAACCTATCACTTTTATCGAAAAGAGAAAATAGAACTATATGATAACATCATTTTAGATGGATATATAGAATTAAATAATATTGTAAAAACAACCACCTTTCCTTTGAAAAACTTAAAAATCGCCAGCTCTATGCCTTGTGGAAATACAATTTTAACCTTTACGTATCAAACCTTTAGCTTTCAAAAAGAAGCTTATATCAAATGTGAAGAAGAAAGAAAATAAAATGTCGATTGAAAAAAAAATCTAGTTTTGTCGAAAGCCTTGAGAAAAAAAATCAAACCCTTTATGATGGGAACAAAAGATGAGGTGAAGCATATGAGTTGGAAAGAAGAAAAGATCCAAGATCGAGAAATTTATCGTCAAGATCAAGAAAAAAGCCGTTTAGAAAATCATTAAAGAAAGGGACGATCCTAAGTGACAGAAGATATTTTACAGTATGAGAGATTAGTGCATTATATGGCCAACAAATATTATTTTAAAGGGGAGTATGAAGATCTTTATCAGGCCGGAATGCTTGGCTTAAAAGAAGCTTTTTTACATTATGATCCAATAAAAGAGACAGACTTTGTAGATTATGCGAGTCTTTATATCAAAGGAGAAATCTTAAAAGCCGTCAATAGTGAACATCAAATCAAAAAATCAAGAGAACTTTTAAAACTACAACAAGAAATTCGTCAAACCAAAGAAGAATTAACGCAAACCCTAGGAAGAAATGCCACTGCAAGAGAAATCGCTTATGTTTTAAACGAAGAAATAAGTACCATTGAACAAGCGGAAACTTTGATGAATCCAGTCTATAGTCTAGAACAAGAACTAGGTACTGAAGAAAATCAGAATCTTTATTATCAAATTTCGATGACGGAAAAAGCCTATGATGCTGGAATATTAGACTTAAAAACGGCCTTAGAAAGACTGGAACAGCAAGAAAAACAAATCATTACCTCAAGATATTATGAAGATAGAACCCAACAAGAAACTGCCAGTGTTTTAGGTATGTCGCAAGTTCAGGTCTCACGACAAGAAAAAAAGATCCTCCAAAAATTAAAAACGAATCTTACCTCTTAAAGCCATTCCACCTGGCTTTTTTTCTTGAAAAAACTGATGAAAACTTATAGGAAAAAGAAAAAGAGCATGTTATAATAAAAATGAATGTGTGGTGAGAGAGTGAATAGTATCTACGATTTAACCATCGAAGAAATGGAACAATATTTTCTAAATCATCAAGATAAGAAATTTTATGCAACCCAACTCTTTGAATGGCTTTATCAAAAAAGAATAAAAAAAGTCGAAGAAGCAACCAATCTAAAAAAAGAAACCAGAGAGCGAATCTGCCAAGATTTTTCTTTTCAAAACATTGTCATCGACACTATCTTAGAAGGAGATGGGGTAAAAAAATATCTTTTTACCTTAAAAGATCAAGAACATATTGAAGCTGTTTTGATGTATCATGATTATGGCTTATCTCTTTGTATCTCTAGTCAAGTAGGTTGTAATATGGGGTGTGCTTTTTGTGAATCAGGACGAAGAAAAAAAGTACGAAACTTAGCGACAGGTGAAATGGTGGAACAAATACTAAGAATCGAAGAATCCTGTCAAGAACGAATTAGTCATGTTGTCGTCATGGGAATTGGAGAACCCTTTGATAACTATGAAAATGTATGTAAAATGATTCAAATTATCAACCATCCGAAAGGACTAGCGATTGGTGCAAGACACATTACCGTATCAACTTGTGGACTTGTCCCAAAAATTAAGGAATTTAGCAATTTTCCTTATCAAGTCAATTTAGCTGTCAGTTTGCATGCTCCAAATGACCCCCTACGAAAGAAGCTTATGCCTATCGCCAAAGCCTATCCGTTAAAAGACTTAATGGCAGCCTTAGACGAATATGAAAAGAAAACGAATCGTCGTCTTACTTTTGAATATATTTTATTAAAAGACGTGAATGATCAAGAGGAACATGCCAAAGAACTTGTCTCCTTATTAAAAGGAAAAAATGCCTATGTCAATTTAATCCCTTATAATGAGACACAACATTTACAATTTAAAAGAAGTAGTACTATTCAAATCGCTAGATTTTATGATATACTGAAAAAAAATAATATATGTGTAACAATACGGCGTGAATTTGGTGGAAAAATAAACGCTGCATGTGGTCAACTTAGAAGCATAAAGGAGGAAGTATGAGATCGTTTTATTTAACCGATGCCGGAAAAGTACGGGATCATAACGAGGACAGTGTACTAATTGTTCACAATAGTGAAAATGAAGTATTAATGGCTATTGCCGATGGTATGGGAGGACACTCTGCTGGAGAAGTAGCAAGTTCCATTGCCATATCTTATTTAGGAAAACATTTTAATGAAAGTTTTAAAAATATGAGTAAAGTCGATGCTGTCAATTGGTTACGAGATAGCGTCAATGAAATCAATAGTAGTATCTTTACTTATGAAAGAGAACATCCAGAAAGCAAAGGAATGGGTACCACTTTAGTAACGGCCATTCTAACACCAAAATATATTCTTTTTGGAAACATTGGAGACTCTTCTGGTTTCGTGATGAAAGATGGTCATCTTCATAAAGTAACCTATGACCATACTCTAGTGAATCTCTTAGTATCCGCTGGAGAACTAACCAAAGAAGAAGCCAAAGATCATCCTAAGAAAAATGTATTAATGAAAGCCTTAGGAGCGAATGATCCTATCGATATTGATATCTTCGACTGTGATATGGAAATAGATGAAGTCTTACTTTGTAGTGATGGACTTACGAATATGTTAGAAGAAGATCAAATTGAAAGAGTGTTATTAGGAGAAGGAGACATAGAAGATAAAGTGATTAAACTAATTCGCAAAGCGAATAATCGAGGTGGAACAGACAATATATCTGTTGCGTATTTACAACGAAAAGAAGGTGAAGAGTAGTGATAACAAAGGGGCAAAAAATAAACGATCGTTATGAAATCATCAAAACCATTGGCGAAGGTGGAATGGCGAATGTTTATCTTGGCTATGATACCATTTTAGATCGTAATGTGGCGATCAAAGTATTACGTGGCGATTTATCAACCGATGAAAAATTTGTAAGACGGTTCCAACGAGAAGCCTTATCCGCTTCCAGTCTATCGCATCCAAATATTGTAGAAATGTACGATGTAGGGGAAGACAATGGACTATATTATATTGTCATGGAATACGTAGAAGGAAAAACCTTAAAACAATTATTAAAAAAACGTGGCAGCTTAACTCTTAGTGAAGCGATTGATATTATGCTTCAATTGACCGATGGTATGGCTCATGCACATGATAGCTATATTGTTCATCGCGATTTAAAGCCGCAAAATATCATGATCAAAGACGATGGTCAAATTAAAATTACAGACTTTGGAATTGCCATGGCTTTAAATTCCACGCAATTAACACAAACCAATTCTGTCATGGGCTCAGTTCATTACTTACCACCAGAACAAGCCGCTGGCAAAGGCTGCACCATCAAAAGTGATATTTACTCTATGGGAATTATCTTCTATGAATTACTAACCGGAGAACTTCCTTTCAAAGGAGATAGTGCCGTAGAAATTGCTTTAAAACAAATGAAAGATCCACTACCAGATGTCCATGAAATGAATAAAGACATCCCACAAAGCATCGAAAATATCATTTTAAAAGCTACCGCGAAAAATCCGAAAAATCGTTATAACGATGTCAAAGAAATGCATAATGATCTTCTTACCTGCTTAAACGATGACCGCATGAATGAAGAACCTTATGTCTATCCTTATCCAGAACATGAAGTCGATGAAACTACCAAGATTATGGAACCAATTAGTGAAGCCGAAGAAGAAAATATTGCTACTCCAATTGTGGATAAAAAAGTGAAGAAAAGCAATAAGGCCATCATTATTCTCTCTTGCGTAGCAGGAGCTATCGTCATCGCTTTACTAACCATCTTCTTTATCATTCCAAGAGTGACGGAAGAGCCAGAGATTAAAATTCCTGACGTTAGTGAGATGACAGTCGATGAGGCCATCGAAGAATTAGAAGACCAAGGCTTTACCGTAGCAGAAGAGACAAGAAAACAAAACAGTGAAGAAATTGAAAATGGACATGTTATAAGAACCGATCCCCCAGCTGGTAGAACCGTAAAACGTGGTACAGAAATAACTATCTATGAATCAACAGGAAAAGAAAAATATCAATTAGAAGATTTTGTAGGTCAAGACGATGCCAATGCCATTAAAACTAGGTTAGAAGAATCTTATGGCGTTACCGTTCAAATTACCAAAGTAACCGAAGAAACCTATGATCGGGAATATGAGGAATACGAAGTATTAAGACAAGAACCAGAAGTTGGAACGGAATTAGAAGAGGGCGATACGGTAATCCTTTATATTCCAAATCTTGTTTATTACCCTGACATGCAAGCGGAAGGTTGGAACATTGATGCAGTAGAATCTTTTGTCGCTCAATATGGCTTAATTTTAAATCGTGTGGATCAAGTGGCTGAAAATATGACCAGTGGGCAAGTAATTTCTCAAGGAATTGCTCCTGGAAAACAAGTTGTTTCGGGTAGAACCCTAACCGTAACCTTTGCCAAAGCACCAGAAACCACAACGACTCCTCCATCATCGGAAGAAGAAGGAAATGACGATGATGGTGATCAAAACAGTAGTAGCGGTTCTTCATCGGGAAACCAAAGCGAGCAACAAAGTAATCAATCATAAGGAGGAAATATGCAAGGACAAATCATCAAAATTACGAGTAATCTTCATTATGTAGAACAAGATGGAAACATCTATCCTTGCATTCCTCGTGGAAAATTTCGAAAACAACATATATTACCACGAGTCGGTGATTATGTTGTTTTTGATAAAGAAAAAAAAGTCATTGAAGAAATATTACCAAGACAAAACGAATTTGATCGTCCCTTTGTCAGTAATATAGATCAAGCCTTTTTAGTTACCAGCTTAAAACAGCCTGACTTTTCTCCTGCCTTGCTCGATCGCTTTCTTACCTTGATGGAACTGCACCATGTCTCTTCCATCATCTGTATTACCAAAGAAGATTTATTAACCGAAGAAGAAAAAAAGGAAATAACACCTATTTTGGAATATTATAAAAAGATAGGCTATCCGGTGATTTCGAATCAAGACTTAGAGCTTATCAAAAAATTATTAAATAAAAAAACAAGTGTTTTTACAGGACAAACGGGAGCTGGAAAATCTACGCTTTTGAATCGTTTAAATCCCGAATGGAACTTAGAAACCAACGAAATTTCTCTAGCTTTAGGTAGAGGAAAGCACACCACAAGAACGGTAGAACTTTATCCGTTTCAAGAAGGGAAAGTATTAGATACTCCTGGTTTTTCCGCTTTAAGTTTCAAAGACTATACCAAAGAAGCAATCAAAGAGGCTTTTATCGAATTTAAGAGTTATCCATGCCCTTATCAAGATTGTACTCACACCAAAGAAAAAGAATGTACCATAAAAGTCAAAGTCGAAGATGGAACCATTTTAAAAAGCCGTTATGAGAGTTATCTAAGATTTCAAGAGGAGGGAAAATAATGAAAATAAGTGTATCTTTTCTAGGAGCAGAAAATATCCCTGCCTTTTTACAAGCCTTAAATGAAACAGATGTCAACTTCATTCATGTCGATGTCATGGATGGAAAATATGTCAAAAAGAAAACGATGCCTTTTAAGGAAATGAAACACATTAGAGATTATACGGAAAAGCGTTTAGATGTTCACTTGATGGTAGAAAGCCCCAAAGAATATATTGATGATTATGCTAGTTTAAATACAGAATATATTACCATTCATAAAGATATCAAAGAGGATGTCCTAAAATGCTTAAAACAAATTAAAAGCTATGCCATCAAAACTGGAATAGCTTTAAATAAAGAAGACTCCATTCAAGAAATTGTTCCTTACTTACCATATCTAGATCTCATTCTAGTCATGGGAGTTACCCCAGGAAAGAGTGGACAAGAATTCTTAAAAGAAACAACCAGTAAATTAAAAGAATTACAAGCCTTAAAAAAAGAATATCCTAATTTATCTTTTATTATTAGTGTGGATGGTGGAATGAATGAAGAAACGGCAAAACAAGTGAAAGAAAATGTTGATATGCTCGTAAGTGGAAGTTATATTATGAATAGTGATAACTATCAGGAAGCAATCAATCGATTAAGATAAAAGAAGAAAAGAGGTTTTGGAAAATGGAAGAAAAAGAAAAAAAAGAAACCGTGGAAAATGAAAAACCAGCGGTAGTAGAAACAAAAAAAGAAGAGTTACCATCTGTTCCTGAGAAAGAAAAGGAAGAACCAAAGCAACCAGAAAAGCAAGAAAAAGGAAAGAAGAATCAAACGATTTTTCTGATTCTTCTATTTGTTGTCTTTTTAGCTTTTATTTACTTTTTACCAGAAATTACAAGTTTTATTAAAAAGCAACAAAACCAACAAGAAATAACGGAAACAAATAAAAGTGGTACCATGCAATGTCACTTCACAAGAGAAGGCGAAAGCATTGATTATGATATTGAACAATCTTTTACCTATGAAGAAAATAAGTTGAAGAAAAGTACCATTACCACAACCAATCAGATGAAAAGTAATAGTACTAATAGTGATATAGTTAACGCTCAAGCAAGTTGCGAAATATTAAAACAATCTCTTGTCTCAATAAATGGCATTAGTATTGATTGTCAAGGAGACGAAACGGAGCAAACGACAGTTGAGACCATTGATTATACCGTATTAAATTTAGAGGATTTAACCGCTAACATTGCAGAGCTTGGAGGCTTTGCTCCTGAGTATGAGTTAGATCAAAACATTAACACCATTGAAAAAAGCCTAGAACAAAATGGTTATAGTTGTTCTAGGATAGAGTATTAAAATGTATTTTTAAGCCAAGGAAAGAAACTGTAAGAAAAAATCAAAATGATTAATAATATATCGTTGAATCTTTTCATCATAAAAAACAGCATCATATTCCTGATAATCATTCACTACATGCTCTACATGAATTCCCATGCGCATGCCTGATTCGGTCGGACGTTTCCGTTTATGACCATTTTCTTCTGTCTCCTGCAATAAACCAATTTCTATCAACCATTGACACATTTGTGATATCTTTAATTTTTCCATCTCTTCCGTTGGCCTTAAGGCATTTAACTTTTGAACCATTCGTGAAATAGATAAAGAAGAGGTACACTCATAATGTTCTAATTCGTTAGGAGTCAAAGAAAATGGAATTTGTTTTTTCTTACTTTTAGGAACAGTTCCATTCGTAATAATATCTTTTAAAACATTATTAACATAAAATAAACAACGCGAAACACGAATGTTATTGATAGTGTCTTCACTAGGCATTGATTTTCCTGTAATAGGATGAATACCATTCGCCATTTTTTCAATATAACTTTGTGCATGCTGTAATAATTCTAGATTCATAAAGCCATCTCCTTTTTTGCGGCTTATTATAGCACTTTTTGCCAAAAAAGTCCAATTTTTTTAAAATTACTGATGGAAGAAAAGAAATAAATGTGTTAATATTAATATAGTAAAGGAAGTATGTGATATGTTACAAGGTAAAATAAATTGTCATTTTTCAAAGAACTCAGTTAACAAATTGTTAATTGGGGGGGGGCATTTAGATCAATTAAATAGAGATCTAATTCTTTTTATCGTGTCTAAAAGAAGAATGGGATGAAAGATTCCTGTTCTTTTTTATTTAAAAGAATGATTCTATGTGTTAAAATAAAATTAATAGGATAGAGTAAATAAGAGAAAACTAAAAATGAGGTGTAGTCGATGAGGAGAAAACAAATTGTAACTATAATTATATTTATCCTGGTTTTAGGAGTCACAATTGTTGGAATCAGTTATGCTGCCTTTTCTTATGCCAGAACAGGAGAGAGACTCAATGAAATTAGTAGTGGAGTTATCTCTATGGAATATATTGAAAGTGATAATATTATTTCTATGGAAGGGGCATTACCAACGACCGATACCACTGGAAAAGTGCAATTAAAACAAGGAGAGTATTTTGACTTTAGTATCAAAAGTAATATTCGAGGAGATACCAATATCAACTTTGAAATAGCAGTAAAAGAAGAGAATGGTAATACTATTGATGGAAGTAATATCAAATATTATTTAACAAGAATCAGATCGGATGGGACGGAAGAAGAAGTGATGAGTCCCAAGACTTATTTTGAAGATAGTACAGCTAATAACTATACAGGACGTCCTGCTAACATGATGAGTTTATTAACAGGTAATATCAATACTCAAGGAGAAGTGATTACTAATTATCGATTAAGAATCTATGTCGATGAAAACTATAATCCCCAAGGAGATGGAGGAGGATTAGTCTATCGAACAAGAGTCAATGTTTATGGAAGAAGTAATGACTATATAGCTCAAGCCGAAAATAGATATTGTTATGAGAATGGATTTAATACTTTATCTGATTGTATGTTAGTGATAGAAAATGGGAGTAGTAGTGTAGAGGAAGCGAAGAGTTTAATCGCTTCGAAGGGAACTCCAGATTTTTCAAAGATAGCCCCAAATGATAGTGAAGAAGATGGATTATATGCCGCCGAAGATGATTATGGAACAAGCTATTATTATCGAGGAGCCGTCAAAAACAACTATGTATCTTTTGCAGGATACATCTGGAGAATCATTCGCCAAAATGGCGATGGAAGTATTCGGATGATTTATTCTGGGACTAGTACGAGAGATACGGGCAGTAATACATCGATTGGAATGAGTGCCTTTAATGAAAAATATTGGGATCCAACCTATGTCGGATACATGTACCATGAAGATTTTAGCTTACATGAAACAGAAAATGGTGTTACTAACTATACTAATTTTACCAACACAACCAATTATTATTTTGGTGATAGTTATTCTTTTGATGAAGAGAGTAAGACATTTTCAATAACAGGAAGCTCATTTCAAGGAAATTGGAAAGAAGATCATGAAGAAATAATTAATAATTATCCTTATACTTGTTTAAGTACTACTTCTAATGGTACATGTAATGTAATGCTTCAAATCGAAGGATATGTCGAGGATGAAAGAATGAGTGTAA
>CALVJC010000072.1 GCA_944331945.1 uncultured Bacilli bacterium | reverse complement strand
AAGAAAGTATCTGATTGGTTTCAGTGAAGAAGAAATTAATCTAAACGGTGCCAGTTGTATTTTACCTAGTTATTATTTAGAGGAGGAATAAAATGATATCTTTATTATATTTCATAAGTTTTTTACTAGAAAAAGGAAGTAATCTCTTTTATGTCGGTAGTAGTGACGTTTTACCTGAACCGCTTTCCAAAGAAGAAGAGGAAGCCTATTTAGTAATGGCCGAAGATGGAGACATTCATGCTCGCGATGTTTTGATTGAGCATAACTTACGGCTTGTCGTCTTTCTGGCCAAAAAATATGAAAACACCAAAGTGGATCTCGAAGATTTAGTCAGTATTGGTACCATTGGCTTAATCAAAGGAATCAACACCTTCAGTCGTGATAAAAATATCAAACTAGCGACCTATGCCTCACGTTGCATTGATAATGAAATCTTAATGTATCTACGAAAAACAAAGAAAATGAAAACTGAAGTTAGTATTGATGCATCCCTTAGTTTTGATGCCGATGGGAACGAACTACACTTAGAAGACATTTTAGGAACCGATAATGATATTGTCACCAAAGGAATTGAAACCGAAAATGATAAAAAACGCATGATGGAAGAAGTCATGAAACTTTCTCCCCGTGATCGTGACATTATCATTTTACGCTACGGTCTCATGGGCCATGAAGAACTAACCCAAAAGGAAGTCGCGGACTTGTTAGGAATTAGTCAATCCTATATCTCCAGAATCGAAAAAAAGGTCATCAAGAAACTAAAAAACGTCGTTCGTTACAGTTAGAAACTAGAAAAAGAAAGTTTTATTTTGTCAATTGGTAAAATTTTACAAATTCCCTCGTTCGTGCTATAATGAAGAAGATTCGCGAGAATTGTGGGAAGCAGTATTACCCAGAAAACTTCAAAGAAGGAGGGTAACTGGATGAAAAAGAACCAAACAGAATACCAAAGAAATAAGAAAAAGCAAAATGAACTTTTTTTGAATGTATTGCAAACAAATATTGATATTCTTACGTTAACAGGATTTAACCAAGACTTTGATCCAACAGAATATAGATATGAAAATACCTTTTTTTGGCATAAAACGTTCTTGTAAAAGCTTATTTTAAATAGGCTTTTTTATTTGCTTTCACTTTCATTTTCGTTTATACTAGGAGTAAGAACTAGGGGAGGGATAATATCATGAAGAAAATTGCTATTTTAGCACTACATTTGGGCTATGGAGGAGTAGAACGCTCCATTTCTACTTTAGCCAATATGTTAGCAGAAAAAAAAGACTACGAAATCTCCATCATTTCTATCTATCAATTATATGACAAACCCGTTTTTCCACTTCATGAAAAAATTAAAGTAACTTATTTATTACCGAAAAATCTAACTCCCAATCGAGAAGAATGGAAAGAAAGTTTAAGGAAAAAGAAATTCCTTACTTTTATCAAAGAATCAGCCAAAAGTGTTCATGTTCTCTATGCCAAAAAGAAAGAGATGGTTCGCTATATCAAAACAAGTGATGCCGATGTCATGATCTCAACGAGAGATTTCTTAAACGAATGGCTCGGTTTGTATGGCCCTAGGTCAGCTTTAAAAATTGGCTGGGAACACAATCATCATCATAACAATATGAAATATGCCACGGACGTTGTTCGTTCGGCCAAAGATTTAGACTACTTTGTCTTAGTTTCAAAAGACTTATACCGCTTTTACAAACGTAAAATGGCTCCTCACCATTGCAAATGCCTCTATATTCCGAATACCATTGATAACATTCCAAAACGAAGAAGCCCTTTGAATGCCAAAAAATTGATTAGTGTCGGTCGTCTATCTCCCGAAAAAGGATTCCTCGATTTATTAAAAATTTATCAACAAGTCGAAAAAAAATATCCAGATTGGACCTTAGAAATTATTGGCGATGGAAAAGAAAAAAAACAATTGCAAGAATTTATCAAACAAGCCAACTTAACGGACAAAGTAACTCTCTCAGGCTTTCAAGACAGTGACTATATAGCAGGAGCTATGCAGCACTCTTCCATCTACTTAATGACCAGTCACACCGAAAGCTTTGGAATCGTTTTATTAGAAGCGATGAGCCATGGACTTCCTTGCCTTGCCTTTGACTCTGCCGAAGGCGCAAGAGAAATCATTACCTCAGGACGTGACGGTTATTTAATTCGCCACCGCAACTTTGATGCCATGATTAAAAAAATAGAAGACTTAATCAAAGATGAAAACCGGAGAAAAGAACTTGGAAAAAATGGTCGGGAAAAGATCAAAGAATTTAGCAGTGACAAAATAAAAGAAAAATGGGTTGAGCTCATCGAAAAAGAAAAATAGGGGAAGAAAGATACTGGACAAAGAAAGGATTAAAACAATGAAACGAAATGTTATGTTTATCTCTAGTACTGGTGGGCACTTAGGAGAACTATTACAATTAAATAGTTTATTTAAAAAATACAATTATTCTTTAATTACAGAAAAAACCAAAGCCAATAAAAGCTTAAGAAAGAAATATCACAAACTATACTTTCTTTTCTATGGAACAAAAGATCACAAACTCTCTTATCCTTTTAAACTAATTGCGAACTCTTTTTTAAGTCTTTATTATTATTTAAAATTACATCCAGACTATATCATTACCACCGGGGCTCATACCGCTGGACCCATGTGTTGTATTGGCAGAATTTTTGGCTCTAAAATCATTTATATTGAAACATTCGCAAACATCACCACCAAAACCATTACCGGTTCTTTATTCTACAAATTAAAAATTGCCAATCTTTTCATTGTACAATGGAAAAGTATGTTAAAACTTTATCCCAAGGCCACTTATGGGGGGTGGATTTACTAATGATTTTAGTTACTTTAGGAACACAAGACAAAAGTTTTGCTCGTTTATTGCGAATGCTTGAAAAAGAAATCAAAAAAGGTACCATCAAAGATAAAGTGATTGTGCAAGCGGGATATACCAAATTTCAAAGTGATGTCATGGAAATCTTTGATAGTATTCCCAGTGAAGACTTAGAAGAATTAACCAAAAAAGCGGATTTAATTATTACCCATGGGGGAGTAGGGAGCATCTTAACGGCCTTAAAATACCAAAAACCAATTCTTGCCGCTCCACGTCTTGCTCACTATAAAGAGCATACCAATGATCATCAAAAACAAATTGTAGAGGAATTTGCCCAAACGGGTTATTTAATTCCCTTAAAAGACTTTTCGAAATTTGATAAAGTTTATGAAAAAGCGAAAAAATTTAAACCAAAAAAATATGTGAGTCATCAAGAAGAGTTTGTTCACATGATTGAAGAATATATGGAAAAAGAAGATCATATAAGTTGGTATAATCGTAGTGGCAAAGTAATTTTTGTAGCTCTTGTGAACTTTATCCTATTCCTCTTGCTTGCTAAGGTTTTATCCAATCCTTATTTAAATTTAAGTCTTTGCTATCTCCTTTCTAGTTTTCTTCTTTTCCTTCTAAAACCGCGTAAATTAAAAAGTCCGATCACTGCCTTTGTCTTCTTCTACATGCTAGATCTCTTATTATTTTTACTGTTTTATGATAGTCTTCATCTATCCCTTTGGCTTTCGATTGCCATCATTAATCTTATTTTAGTGCTTTTATACCACAATTTAGATAAAAAAAGTCAAATCCGTCAAGAAAAGTAAAATCAAGAAAGAGTTATTTTTTCCTCTTTCTTTTTATGTTAAAATGAAAAAAAGGAGTTCTTATGAAAAAAATAACCATAGAGAAAATCATTCAACTGTTTTTACTGAGTAATCCTATTTTAGATATGTTAACAGCTATCAGTAGTGAAGTATTTCATTTTGATATTACCATTGGGATTATCGTTCGGGTTCTTTTTCTTGTTTTTTCTTGCTTTTATCTTATTTTTCTCTATCATGGAGCAAGTCGAAAAAAAGTCCTGTTTGCCTTAGGGATTCTTTTCCTTTATCTTGTCTTTTTCTTTGGCCTTACCATAGCTTCCAAGGGAACCGGTGCCTTATTTATCGAAGCCCAGAATACGATCAAAGCCTTTTATTTTCCTATTCTGTTATTAACCTTTTTTGCACTTAGGGAAGAAAAGAAAACGATCATTCCTCCAAATTTCATTTTTATTGTTTATAGTCTTTACCTGCTTGGTATTTTCTTACCGAACTTATTTGGTATTGGCTTTTCGAGTTATGACGTCACCAAAGAAGGAAACTTAGGCTTTTTCTTGACTGCCAATGAAGTAGGGGCCATCCTCTCGATTTTAATGCCTCTTTTCTTCTATCAGCTTTTAAAAAAGAAAAAATGGTATCTCACCCTCATCATGACTGCTCTTTTACTCTACGTTCTAGTTAGCATGGGGACGAAAGGACCGCTTCTTTCCTTTGGAATTCTCGCTCTTGTAGCTCTTATTTTGCTCCTTTGTCGTCTCATTAAACAAAAAGCCTATAAAAAGCTAGGACTCTTAATAGCAGGTGTTGCCGTTCTTCTATTCGCTTTCTTTCAAATTTTTCCTGCCACCACCTTCTATAAAAATATAAAAATCCATCTTGACTTCTTAGGAGTAGAGCATATCAGTGAAGTATTTCAAGATGAAAAATTATTAGATCACTTTGTTTTTAGCTCACGATTAAAATTCATGAAGGAAACTGGAGAACGTTATCAAGCTGCATCGACTCAAGAAAAATTACTGGGAATTGGCTATTCTATCGAGGAGCAAGACACTTATAAGGAAGAGAAAATGGTAGAAATGGACTATGTTGATTTATTCTATCGTCATGGAATCATTGGCTTTCTCCTTTACATGGCTCTTTTCCTTACCTTTGTTTTCCGAGCCATCAAGGACAACTTCCGAGAAAAAGACCAGGGAAAAAAGATAACCTTTTTCTTATCCTTAATCCTAAGTCTCCTCTTAGCGTTCCTAACAGGCCATGTTTTACTAGCACCGGCCGTAAGCATTTTTGTAGCCCTTCTTTTAACCGATAAAGAAAAG
>CALVJC010000071.1 GCA_944331945.1 uncultured Bacilli bacterium | reverse complement strand
TATTCTAGTGATTCTGTTAAAGTTTTAGAATCTCCATACGCTACAGAATCATTATTTAATATTTTTTCTTGTTTGGAAAAATCAATTTTTCGAAATTCCCCAGCAAATTCATAAACATCTTGAAATAGATATTTATGAATGTATTTTAAATAATCTATGGATAGTTCAAAATTATCTTGTTCTAATAATTCAACAGTTCTCATAGATACAAAGTCACATTCTAACTCATTATGATTAATATCCTTATGTTGTTCTTTTGTGGAGTAATACTCTTTTAAACTTTGTTCTACTTCTTTTATAGTTAATTCACCTAAAATATTTTTTTGACTAATCTTTTTAAGATATTTAGATGTTTTTAAATTATCTACTTGTTGTAAACCTATAGCCATGTCCCATTGTAGCTGTTTTATATATCTTTTAAATTTCTTTTGATAAGAATTCATGTTAGAAAACTCTGTCTTACTCATTCCTTAACACCTGTAATATTTATAACAACTATAAATATTTTCTTTCCAAAGCCTATTCCTCTTCATCATCTAACAATGGAATGTAAGTTTTCTTTAATTTTATTGTATTTTTAAACTCATCTGGCATTTCTTCATAATACTTTAACAACAGATCAACAAATTCACTTCCATTTATTGACTTTATTTGTGACTGATGTGTAAGAAATGCATTTGCATTTTTTGTAAAATCAGATAGTGTTACAAATAAGCCATAATCTTCTGAGTTTAATGCGCCTTTTAGTGACTGAACAGTTGATTCTGTTACATCTCCATCTTGACTTTTTACTTGCACTATAATTCTTGGAGGAAGCTCGTCTCTGAATACAATTATATCTCGACCATGATCACCACCATGAGGGCTATTTTTTGTTTTGTATCCCATGGCATTAAGTAGCCAAGCCACTACTTTTTCAAAATCATATCCTTTATAATTTCTACTTAATTCTTTTAAGACATAATCTTTTGTACTTTCTTCAATTTCATCTATAGATATTATATCTATAGAATCTTCTTCTGCCAAACTATTTTTTATAGTTCTTCCTGCTAATATTGCTTCATGTTCATTAACAAAATTCTTGATTTTGAAAAATGTCAAAAATGATCCAAATTCATATTTTGCTGCTTGTGAATAATTTTCTCTATCAATCCCCTTTTTTATCCATTTTACTTTTCTTTTATTTGGAAATTCTATAGCATTGGGATCATAATAATAATCACTTGCTATTATACCTATATTAACTTTTCTATTAAATTTTGATGGAAAAACTACATAATCTCCAATTTTTGCTTCATTCACAAAGCGATATAATTGACCAGCCGATGTAGCAATATTTGCTTTTTTTGCTTGATAATATATTTTCTCATATTGCTTATAATAAGCTTCTCTTGAATTAGGTAATATAGATAAATCTCCCATATCTTTCCATCCTAAAGCTATATAATCTTCGTCTAACATCTTAAATTCCTCGTTTGTATTATGAAATCCCCAATAAATCTTTTTATCTGTCATTTTAAACCACCTTTACTCGTTATAATAGTAATCCTTTATGAATTTATTATATCATGCTTATGCCAATTTCTTTAAAATATTTTTCAATCTTATTCTGTTGAAATTACCAAATATTACCAATCGCTTTCTACCAAACAAAAAAAACCGACTCATAAGAATCGATTTCATTTCATTCTGGGGCGGCGTATGAGGATCGAACTCATGCATACTGGTGCCACAAACCAGCGTGTTAACCACTTCACCAACGCCGCCATCTCTAGCAGATATACTTATTCTATCAAAGAAACCAGCCAATTGACAAGCCCTTTTTTACTTTTTTTGTTTTCCTTTCTTTCTTTTGCTCCTTATGCTATACTTATTTTATAATCTGGGGAGGAAAAAAACATGGAAGAGAAGAAGAAAAAATTTCCTATGAAACGCTTAACCGAAATCATTTCGATTATGAAAAAACATCGCTTAATCCATCATATGAATCCAATTTCCTTACGAGAAGCCTTAGAAGAATTGGGACCTACTTTTATTAAATTAGGACAAATTATGGCTGATCGAGAAGATTTACTTGATCCGACTTATTGTGATGAGTTGCGAAAATTAAGAAGTCAAGTACGGCCCATGGAAAAAGAAACCGTCAAAACCATTTTAAAAAACGAATTGCAAGAGAAACGCTTTGATTTTAGTGAAATTGAGGCGGTGCCAGTCGGATCGGCTTCCATTGCTCAAGTACATCGGGCGAAGCTGAACGGGAAAGATGTCGCTTTAAAAATTGCTCGCGAAAACATTGAGTATCAAATGGAAACGGATATTGCCTTATTAAAAAGGATCGTAAAATTTATTCCCTTCGAGCGAATGTTTCACATTACCGTTGATTTTGAAGTAATCCTAGACAAAATGTTAGAAGCGGCAAAAAAAGAAATGAATTTTATCGAAGAAGCGAAATTTGTTGAAGAGTTTCGCGAGAAAAATAAAAATGTTCCTTATCTTAGAGTTCCCCTCGTCTATCATGAATACACTACGAAGAATTTATTGGTAATGGAATATATTGATGCTCCAAAAATCAATGAAGTGGCTCTTTTAGAAATGCTGGGTTACAAGATGGATCAAGTTGCTCTTCTCGTGGCGCAAAATTATTTGAAACAAACACTAGAGGATGGCTTTTATCATGCTGATCCACATCCAGATAATTTAAAACTAAAGGATGGAAAAATTATTTATCTTGATTTTGGGATGATGGGAAGACTCACGGAACATAATAAAGCTCTTTTAAAAAATTGTGTCGAAGCGATTTTATGGCAAGATCATGAAAAGTTAGCCCAAAATGTTATCTTATTAGGGCAAGTAAAAAACATTAATGAAAGCGCCTTAGCAGAAGATTTGGCACGCCTTTTAGAAGAAAATCAGAATGCGGAAATTGGTAGTATTGATTTAAAAACTTTCGCGCCAGAACTTATGAATCTTTTCCAAAAATATCATATTGTCGTACCTCGTGATATCATTCTACTTTTACGAGGAATTGTGGTAATTGAAGGGGTTCTTGAAGATATCGATCCTAATATTAGTTTGATGGAAGCTCTCAAAACCCAGTTTGATCCCGCTTCCCTTCTTACTCCAGAAAAAATGAAAAAGCAATTGATTGATCTTGCTCAAAGTATATCGTCTCTTAGTAAATTACCAAAAGAAGTTATCTCCTTTCATAATGGAATTCGTAGTGGAAATATTACTTTTCAAGTACAGACTTCCCCAAGCAAGGAAGAATTACGGATGAGAAAAGATCAAACGATCTGTTTTACACTTACTCTTCTTTCAGGATTCTTCCTAATCGGTATTCTTTGGTCTCTTTCTTCTTCGAAAGAAATTGCTTCTTTCTTTACCATTCTTTTTACAAACTGCTTTATCATTACTACATTTTGTCTTCTTCTTAAAATTATTTTCAGCTTTCAAAAAAGAGATTAATTGTTCGTATAAAATCTCTTTTTTTCTTCATATTAATAATGAAAATAAATTTTCAAAAAAATTAGCACTCTCTATTGACAATTGCTAAAGGAAGTGCTATAACTAATTTGTAAGAAAGGAAAGGTGATAACAAATGATGTTACCAAGAAGATTTTATTTTGATAATGCATTAGATGATTTTTTTGAGGAAGAAGGTGCCAGAATGAAATGTGATATTTATGAAAAAGATAATGAATATCATGTAGAAATGGATTTACCTGGATTCAAAAAGGATGAAATAAAAGTAGAATGTAACAAAGGAAATTTAGTTGTTACAGCAGAAAAGGAAGAGGAAACCGAAAATAAAGATAAGAAATATCTTCGTCGTGAAAGATCTTATGGAAAATATTCTAGAAGTTTCTATTTAGGAGATATTGAAGAAGATGGAATCAATGCAGAATTCCAAAATGGTACTCTTCATATTACAGTTCCTAAAGTAGATGAAAATAAAGATAAAAAATACATCGATATTAAATAATCTAAAAAAGCTTATCGTTTGATAGGCTTTTTTTGTTTGGTATTATCGCTTAAAAATAAGACCATGGTATTTAACAATATTCCAATTAAAACAAAACTTAGAATAATAAAATTCGTTTTACAATATTCCATATTTAAACTATACAAAGCACTATTATATTCGTTCACCACTTGTAGGCAGCGAAAAGTAATAATGCCAAGATAGACAACCGAAGCAATAATGACAATATTATAGCTGATGGTTTTTTTAAATATTTCTTTGTGGGAAAGTAAGCTTAATAAGGTGGCCATTAGAAAAACCAAAGACAAAACTAAAAAGATAATTCCTTGCCAGCCACTTTCAAAAATGATACTTAGTAAAAAATAGATAAATATGATATATACGATGGAAGCGATAAGGCGTAGTCTATAAATGATTTTAGCTAGCACTATTTAGCCTCCGATCCATTCCATCTTCAATTTCTTGTTTAAATTCTTGATGAAAGCGAGGAATTTCCTTTTTAATGACATCAGGATATACGTTTTTGGTATTTAAGATTGCTTTTTCAATATCAAAAATATTTACCTCTTTTCGATTATCGTAAATTGCAAAGGAAAAAGCTTGTTGTAACATCGTTAAGGTAATGTCTGGATAACGAGAACCTATTTCATAAATTCGACGATATTCACTCGTTAAATCGGTAAGAAAAGCCATTATTTTTTGTTGTACATAAGGATCATACATTAACTTTGCTCCCGTTTGCTTCTCTATTTTTGGTAGGGTTCCCATACAAATAGCAATGACTTCTTCTCTTGAAGGCTCTGGAACATCTACTTTTTGAAAGCGTCGTACAAAAGCTTTATCTCTTAAAATATAACGTTCATATTCTTCTGAAGTGGTAGCTCCAATGACTTTAATGTCCCCTCGATCAAGACCTGGTTTAAACATGTTTGCAAAGTCAAGAGACTCTCCTTTGCTCCCCATTAGAGTATGAATTTCATCAATAAATAAAATTAAATTAGTATATTGTTTTAATTCATCAAGTAAAATTTGAATTTTACTTTCCCCTGTATCCGGATCTACACCAAGCAAGGCAGAAGTATTTATTTTTATAATTTGATAGTTTTTCAAGGCATCTGGTACATTTCCAATCTGAATACGGTAAGCAAGTCCTTCCACAATAGCCGTTTTACCAACACCTGGCTTTCCGACTAAGATTGCCGATTTTTCCGGTGTTAATAAAATCAAGACTAATTGCTTAATTTCTTCTTCCCGTCCGATGGCTGGATTCGTAATAAATTTTCGTTCCGTAAAATTATCTCCATAACTTTTCAAGATGCTTACTTTACTTTTCCTTATTTCTTCTCCCATATCCATTCTCCTTATCAAGTAAAATTATAACACAGAATAAAGCGTTAGAAAATACTAAATTACGGAAATGGAAAAGCCCTCTTCTTTTAGTTTTTGATAATCTTTTTGATGAATGAGAAGAATCACTTCTTTTAAGGGAGTCCCTACTCTTTTGGCTTTTTCCAAATCTTCTTCTAAACTAAATTTAGTTAAAATTTCTTGATATTCTCTTTCTATTTTTTCAAAATTTCTGACTTTTAATGCTTCTAATTGGTTTTCAATGGTTTCATCTTGATATCTTAAATTAATTTTTACTTTCCCGCCTTGTAATTTATAAGAAATATTGGATAACTTTTGATCAATATTTTTCGTTGTTACTCCTCTATTTTGAAAATCAATTTTTACTAGTACTTCTTCGGTTAATTTTTCGCTCGAATTTCCTTTCGCTTCGACGGTAACTAGAAAAAGAATCAAAGTAAAACAAAAAAGAATAAGAATTTTTTTCATTTTTCGACACCTCATTTTTAATGTGTCCCATTTTTGCTCTTTCTTATTCTAAAAAGTAATTTTTTTCTTGGAAATTTTTGTATTTTAAATTTTTTCAAACATGTTAGCAGTGGCACCACAAAGAGGACAGACAAAGTCTTCTTTTAATTCGTCTCCTTCGTAGATATAACCGCAAATTTTACAACGCCACTTTCTCTTTTCGGAGTGATTTTTTTCTTCTTGATAAGTTGGTGCCTTTTTTGGAGTGGTTCCTTTTAAGACTTGATGATAATAAGCATAAGTCATTGGAGGTAATTCTTGATATCTTTTTCTCTCAAATACTTCTCCTAAAAAGATCGTATGCGTTGTCGTTTCAAGGGTGGCGACGACACGACACAGAAGATAACCATTGCTATCCTTTATAACTGGAAGAGAAGAAACTTCTTCCTGTTCGATTCCTTCGTATTTCTTTTTGTCTTTACTTGAAAAGTAACCAAATGTTTGGATCAATTCTTTTTTGGTCTGTTCGTTTAAAATAGACAAAGAAAATTGACCACTTTCTTTGATCGCTTGATTGGTAGCATTTTGATGATTCAAGCTGATGGCAATCGTTACAGGAGTAGAAGTTATCTGCATAGCACTATTCGCAATACAACCAACTTCCTCGCCCTTTTCTTTTGTTCCTACGACATACATGCCGTAAGACAAGTCCTGTAAAATATCTTGTTTCATATCTTTTCCTTTCTATTTTCTTTCCATTCTTTTTGAAGCCAGGTAAGAATTACCTTGACAATATAAGCTTGTTCTTCTTTGGTTAACTCTTTATCTTTGGCTATCTTATGCCATTTCCAAAGACAACCTCGACAGCAGGTAGCGGTTGCATGTTGGGCAATAAAAACCGGATGTCCTCTCATAGGCGTTTGTTTTCCATCATTAGAGATTTCTTTCAAAGCTAAACGTTTGGCAATGAACTCTTCGGCATGTTTTTGAATGGTATCCCATCCTTTTTCCTTTATATATTCCTTTTCTTTTAATCCCAAATGAAAGCGACTGCGAAACTTTGACTGCGAAAGTCGTTCTAAAACATTGTTTACTTTCATTTCTTGATATTCTTGGGTCGTCATATTTTCACCTACAAAAATAAGGAAATTACTTTGGGCAAAAAGATGATACTTCCAGCCACGATGGATCCAAGCGCAGCAATTAAAACAGCACCAGCTGCAATATCTTTGGCTTTTTTGGCTAAGGGATGTATTTTGGGCATTGCCATGTCTACTACTGTTTCTATCGCCGTATTAACCATTTCCAAACAAATCACCAACAGAAACAAGATAATGCAAATCAGCCATTCTATGGAACTTATATGAAAGAGGATTCCTGCAATTATTACTAAGGTCATAATTATGAAATGAATTTTTAAATTTCGTTCAGAATGAATGGCACTTTTTATACCATTAAAAGCATAATAAAATGATTTTTTCATGTTACCCTCCACCTCTTTTTAAAGGTCTTTCCAAACAATTATTTTTAATAAAGGCCATTTCTTCTTCCATTTTTGAACTTTTTCTTGGTATGATTTTTCATTAAAATCTTTTTTGACTGGTCTTATGGTTAATTCAAATAAATCGTTCAAGCCATAAGGGGCTGCTACAACCAAATGATTCTTTTCTAATCGAACGCCAAGACAAGTAATCGTTGTTCCCCAGCGACTGATTGCTTCTTCGACATTATGATAAGGCTTTATTTCTTTCCCAAATTTTTCTTTATACCATAAAGGAACACGCGCTTCATTTTTAATATCTGTTTCTACTTTGAGATCCCCAAGTTTATTTTGAAGAATTTTGATCCATGCGTCTTCTTTTTCATAGCTTACATCAGGATCAAAATAGACAATATCAAAATCTTTAATGCCATAGTCGAGAGGAAAATCATGATAATAATTAAAAACGGTTTGATTAATACATCCGGCTGCCAAATAATAATTCGGTAAGCCACTTTTTTCGAGCACTTTTAATATTTGATATAGTTTGGTATGCTCTTTTAAAATGGCATGTAAAATTTCCATTTGTTCTTCTACTGGTTTATTCTTTCCCTCTAACTTCATTTAAATTCCTCTTTTCTATATCTTCATCATACCGTTAGAACAAATGTTTGTCAATGATTATTCTTTCTTTTTAAGATATTTCTTGCTTTTCTTTGACATAGATATCTATAATCTCTTTTAAATCGGCAATGGCTTTTTCAAGATTAAAGGTTCCATTTCCCACGGGATAAAAGACGGGAAAGACTTTATAAGTGTGGTTTTGAATTTTTTTGAAAAAACATTGCTTGCGACAAGCAGAAACACTAATCTTTTGGTGCAAAAAGATCGACGATACTTGATTGCCAAAAGTGATAACAATTTTAGGTTTTATGATAGCGATTTCCTGTTCTAATAGGTCAAGGTAACTTTTTAATACTTCATCTTTTAAAGGCCTTGCATCTTGTTGAGTACATTTTCCTAAGTTAGTAATGAAATACTTTTTTCTTATGACTTCTTCATAAACTTGATTGGCAAAAGAAACATCCCACTCTTTGGCTTTTCTTTTCTTAATTTCAGCCATTAATTTTGGATCAAATAAATCAATGGCCGTAAAGAGTTTCCAGATGTTTTTTGTTCCTAACCAAGGAGCTCTTATTCCTTTCCAATTTTTATCACTTGCAATGTTTTTTCCAGTAGGATTCATAAAAACAAAACAAATATCTGGATGATCGGTAAGTCCTCCATTATAAATGGAATTTAATTCCTCAGCTCCATATTCTTTTTGAAGTTTATCATATTCTAATTCTAATTTTTTTAATCTCCGTTGATTTTTCATCATTCTCTTTCTTTCTAAATTAATATTTCAAACATTTTGGATGGGATATATAAATTTCTAACATGTTCTATGGTCGCCCGATTTCTTGCTTCGGTTCTCATATGGGTAGCGATGACTAGTTTCTCCGGATATTCTTCTTTTATTTTTCGGACATCAAAGAAGCCCATATGGTCTTTGTTTCCTGTTCTTTTTAAGCTCATATCTAAAATAGTCACATCTGAATGTTCCACTAAGTAAAGAACATTGGGAACCAAAGAAGTATCACCAGAATAACCTAGTGTTTTATCCCCTACGGTAATAAGATAGCCTAAAGCTGGACTGATGCTATGAGCCATTTCTTTGGCTTCCACTTGAATCGTTTTATCTTGATATTTTTGATCAGGAGCAAGCTCTACCCATTCTACCGGAACCGCTTTCATAATTTTTTCAAATTGATCGGGAAAGCCCAGTTCAAATAAAGCTTTTACTTTTTCCTTTAAACCGATAGGTCCTATTATTTTTACTTTTCTTTTTCTTTTTTGAAAGTAGAGCGTAAACAGATAAAAGGGTACATCAAAAAAATGGTCTCCATGAAAATGGGTGATGAAAACAGTATCTATTTGCGAAATATCATGGTTTAATTGTCTTAAATATTTTATGATTCCATTAGGAACTTCAATTAAAATATGTCCATCAATTAAAGTTGCAGCATTCATTTCATCGGCATCAATCGCTCCACTGCCAATCATACTTACTTTCATTTTTTTACCTCTTTCTTTTTTGTAAGCTATTGTCATTAAAATTATATCAAAGAAAAGGAATTGAATGCAATTTTCTTTCAAAGAAAAATAGGCTTAAGCCTATCTATTCTATCGTAATGAATTCATACTCGCGAGATCCGACTCCTAATTCTGCTGCTGCTTCAATCGTATGGATTCCATGACGAGATTCAATTCGTTCAATTAATTTATCTTTTCCAGGATCGCTTGAATTATAAACAAGATCTAAGCATGCTTGATCGACTGCTACGGGATCAACAGAAGCTAGTATACCAATATCTTGCATACAAGGAGCAGAAGCATTGCCGTCGCAATCACAATCAACGGAAAGATTTTTCATCACATTAATGTAAACGGCATTGCCTTTGAAGTAATCGACTACACTACTAGCAGCATCAGCCATCGCTTCTAGAAAACGATCTTGTTCTGGAAGATTATTAAATAGTTCTTTTTGATCATTCGTAACACCAGCAGTATGAATTAACGTTTTACCAGCTGATGAAGCACAACCAATTGAAAGTTGTTTTAACGCTCCTCCATAACCACCCATGGCATGTCCTTTGAAATGAGAAAGTACAAGTAACGAATCATAGTTGGCCATATCTTTTCCAACATAGTTTTTCTTAAGTACTTTTCCATTTGGAATATCAAGTTCCATATCTGGACCCTCGGCATCCATAAGATCAAATGGAAAATATTTTTCCCATTCATGTTCTTTGATCAATTCGCGATGCTTTTCGGTATAGTTTCTTGCTCCTTCATAAGCCGTATTACATTCTACGACTGTACCGTTGACATGTTTTACCATATCTTGAACGAATTCTGGTCTCAAGTAATTTTGATTTCCTTTTTCTCCAGAATGCATTTTTACGGCAACTTTACCGGATAATTTCTTTCCTACTGTTTCATAAATTTTTATTAAATTTTCAGGAGTAATCTCCTTGATAAAATACACTTTTGATTTTTCCATATTTTCCCTCCTCTATATTATTATACACCGTTTTTTCGATTTCAAAAATATTTTGATCTTTCTTTCTTTTTTCTTTTCTTCTCTTTTTTTGCTCTTAAATTTACTAGCAAGAAAAGGAAAATTCAACTAAAATTATTTATCCTAACTTTTCATATTCTTCATCACGAACTGACTCACACCATTCATTAGAAGTATC
Source organism: uncultured Bacilli bacterium (assembly GCA_944331945.1). Lineage (GTDB taxonomy): Bacteria > Bacillota_I > Bacilli_A > RF39 > UBA660 > Onthousia. Next base: position 125 of record CALVJC010000071.1, on the reverse strand, counting down.
TTCCCCTGGAACCTCAATCGCAATATGGCTAAACCAAGAATCTTTTTTTGCCCCATGCCAGTGTTTCACATTTGCAGAAATGGTAACTACATCACCCGGTTTTAAACTTTGGGCCTCTTTTCCTT
>CALVJC010000070.1 GCA_944331945.1 uncultured Bacilli bacterium | reverse complement strand
CTCCAAATAGTATTACGAAAGTAAGAGTATATATTTACCTAGAAGGACAAGATGTTGATAACTATGATTTTGCATCATTAGGAGCAAAAGTTTCTGTTAACTTTGGATTTACGAAGGAAAGATATACGGAAGACGATATTGATTATGAAGGTCCAAGTACCGATATTACTCCAGATTATGATGAAGAACATACTGATGAAGTGCAACCTTAAAATTTAGATTGAAAGGATGAATAAAGAGTAATATGGTTAACAATTACTCTTTATTTGCTATTAGAGGTGGTGAAGACGTGGCTAGTAAGAGCAAAAAACAACCTAATAAATTTAGTACTAAGAAAACGGTCATTGTGAAGAAAAAGAAAAAAGAGAAGAAAAAACTTCGAGAACGAATTAATGTGAAATTAACAGTTATTTTGATCTTGTTATTCGGAGTTCTCTTCATCTTTGCTGCTTATGCTTGGTTTTCCTCTTCTTTGAATGTTCGAATTCGGACTTTCCGGATGGCGGTTGATCGGAACAGTGGCTTAACAATTTCTTTGGATGCCATTAATTATGATAGTTATGTAGAAATCAACGAAGAAACTTTGATTACCAATTTAAATGATCTTTATCCGAATCATATGAGTCAATGGTCTATTAATGGTCTTACGCCAGTTTCTTCTAACGGTATTACAAATCCAAATAGTCCACAGTTTAATATATTTGCTAGTGATGGGGTTTTGTATCAGAGAAATGATCGGGATAATGGTTTTATCGTAACGGAACAATTGGTAGAAGATCAAGTGAAACGTTATAGTTATTATATTGCTTTTGATATCTTTTTAAGGAATGAGACTGGTTCTCCTGTTAGTGATAATTTATATCTTAATCGAGGAGCATTGTTTGCTTTGGATGATGGATCCGATGAGGAAATGCAAGGCCTTGCAAATTCGGTACGTTTTGGAATTGTTAAAATTGGTAGTACAAGTTTAGATGCAACGGCTACGGAAGCTCAAAATCTTAGTTGTAATAATGATTGCGAGTCCATTATTTATGAACCTAACAGTCGAAACCATACGGATTTATCTATTGAACGTGCACAAAAATATAATGTTTCTTTAGTCAATGGGGAACGTTTTCCTACCTATGCCTTTTCAAGAGAAGGAGGACCCATTTTTGTTCGAAATACGGTTTCTGGTTCTCCAAATATTGATCTTAACTATTTTAGCTTACAAGAGACGATTACCGATGAGGATTTGGGTGAACCATTATTTACGATTCCAAATGGAGTTACCAAAGCACGTATTTATTTATGGATTGAGGGACAAGACATTGATAGTTTAGAGACAAATTCAGCAGGTGCTGATATGAATATTTCCGTTGATTTCGTAAAAGATACTACTGGTTATGATGCTTTTAATGAATAAAGAAAGGAGACTAACATGAGAAAAGAAGAAGAAAAGATTGATTTTGATTTATCACTCCTTCAGTTGAATGAATTGATTGAAGCTTATCGTGATATTAATGACTTTTTAAACTTTTTAGAAGAAGAAAAACAAGAAATAGAAGATGAGGAAATGGTATAGATGAATAATTTTTTAGAATTTATAAAAAAAGATATTGAAGCGAAAAGAACCTTAGTTTCTACTTTGCCTACCAAAACAAAAACGGCAGCGAAGAAAAAGAATCAAACGATTGCGTCCATTGAAGGGAAATATCTTCAGTATAAATCGGGATTAGTTAATTATTTGTTAGCGAAAAGTCGATCTTTTGAATTAAAAGAAGTAGATAACAGTGAAGAGGTTAGTAAACTCAATGAAAAAATTGTCTCTTTGGAACATGTTAAGTTTTTATTAAATCCTTCCAATACATATTTGGAAAAAATGGGATTTGATGTTTTACTTTATCAAATTAATCATTATTCCACTTTTAATTTTAATTCTTTGAATGATATTATTAATGGCTTTTTGGATAAATTTGAACTTGCTAATATTTTGTTGACAGCAGATGATTTTCATTATACTTGTTATGTTCATGAATATATGAGTACATTTTTAGAAGCGAGAAGAAAAAAGACGCGTAGTTATGATAAAGTTTCGGAGATCTTTGAACAAATATATTGGATTAATCCGGAAATTATTGAACATATTGAACTTAACTTTCGAAAATTAATCAAATTAAATGAGAAGAAATTTACAAGTTATATTTATCAATTACAAAAAGAAGTAATGGAACAAAATAAAGTAGCGAATTATAATGCTTGTTTAGAAAAGTTACAGTCTCTTTATGTGGAACTTAATTTAGCGAAAAAAGAAACGGTTCCTTTCATTCTTTCCTTAGCGCGTAATGGTGAAATTGATGTAGAACAATTACAGGTTGATAATAAAGCTCGTATCAATGCTTATCAGACTTTGGTTCCTCAAGGAGTCAATCAAGAAGATCCTTTGGAAATGGAGAAAGTTTGTACCACTTTAGAAAAGTTGAAGTTAAATATTGAAGAGTATGATCAATATATTCAATTTTTACCATTATTCAAACATTTTAAGGAAGAGTATGAAAAGTTAGTTCCAGGAGAAGGAAAAGAAAGTGAATATAAAGGTTTAAAAGAAATTGAGGCAAAGATTGAAGCGAAAGAAAATGAACTAGATAAGATTAATAAAAAAATATTTAGTGGCAAGCCTGGTTTCTTTGAATTTAAGACAGAGAATGATTTAAAACATTTAAAAGCAGAATCTGTATTAAAAGCGAAAGAGTTATATGAACTTTATAAGACTTATGATCAAGAATACTTTAAAGATAAAGTACTTGCTATTTTAAATAATACTTTGACGATTGCTGATTTGCTTCATTTGTATTATAGCTTTGATTATTTTAAAAAGTTAGCGATTCAGGAAGTATATCAGGTAAGTGATTATAGTGAAATTTCGAAATATAGTGAAAGTTTTGATCTTTTTGCGATGAATCCAACCAATCTTATTGTGAATGGTCTTCCTGTTTTTGAAGAAACAGATATTCCTAAGATTATTGTCAATAAATATAGTTTAAATAATATTCGACTTGATGAGAGTACGTTAGAGCCTTCTAATTTACAAAGTTTGTTGAATAAAATATTACTTGTTTTACGGGTTGAAAAGATTAAACGGAGTACAACAAGTGTAGAGAAGATTTGGTTTATGGTACAAGTAGATAAAATTATGGCTCAAGATCAGGAGGCAAAAAAGTAAATTCTTATTGAATGATGAGTCGATTTGTGTCATAATTTAAGTAGAATCATAAAGGAGTGTCGTTATACATGAAAGGAATAAAAAGGTTAAAATGGTCTAAAAAAACCCAAGTAACTTGCTTGGTTCTTTTCGGTGTTATTATTGTGGTTCTTTTTGTTACGGTTCCTAGTTTAGCTCGTTATAATCATCGCGTGGCGACGGATTCTATTTCGGTATGGAATGGGGAAGTAGCGACAAGTTATCGTGAGGGGTCGGGAAGTCAAGAGGATCCTTATGTTATTGCTAATGGATCAGAACTTGCTTACTTGGCTCAAATGTTAGAGACTACGGATTATGCCGACACTTATTTTGTTTTAAAGAATGATATTGTTTTAAATGAGGGAGTTTTTCAATATGATGAGACGGGGCATTTGCAGTATCTTTTGAATGGTGTTTCTTATTATGTAAAAGAGTATACAGAGGAGTTATATCTTGATGCCGATTATACAGAGAAAGCGAATGTTACATTGCAGGCGTTTCCTGCGATGAATCAATTTAAGGGACATCTTGAAGGGGATCTTTATAAGATATATGGATTATATGTTACAGAAGAGAATGCGGATGCTTTAGGTTTTTTCAAAGATTTACAAGGGGAAGTTAGTAATCTCTTGTTTGATAATGCTTTGGTTTATGGAGGAAGCATTACGGGTGGTGTTGCGGCTGTTGCAACGAATGCGGAACTTAAAAATGTTTCTTTTGAAGGGATTGTTCAAGGAGGGGATTCTACTCCTTTGACTGAGGCGATTTCTTTAGAAGATCAAACGGTTTCTAATAGTGGTTTGGAGCTTACGATTCCTCTTGATTTGTCTCTTGTCCCTTCGCAAGTTTCTTC
>CALVJC010000069.1 GCA_944331945.1 uncultured Bacilli bacterium | reverse complement strand
GTTTTTTGAATCATTTTTTCCACAATTTTTGGGGAAATCTTTACTTCTATGTTCTTTTTACGAAAGGCTTTGATTAAAAGGGATAATTTCTGATTCATTATTTTTTTAATACTTTCTTCGGTTAGAGGTTGAAATTGATAAGTTTTTCCAATACGATTCACAAATTCCGTTCCTAAAAATTCTTCTAATTCTGCATTTGTCTTTTCGGTTTGAGCGGTGAAACCGACTTCCTGTTTGGTGCTACCTAAGTTGGTTGTTAGAAATAAGAAAATATTGTCAAAACAGATTTTTCTTCCTTTGGAATCTTTTAAATAGCCTTCATCCATAACTTGTAAAAAGAGCTTTAAAACTTCTTTGGAAGCTTTTTCTATTTCATCTAATAAGACTACCGAATGCGGGTGCATTCTGATATGGTCTAATACCGTTGTATGATTATCAAACCCTACATAGCCTGGAGGGGAGCCAATGATCTTACTAATAGAATGCGGTTCTTTGTACTCACTCATATCTAAACGAATAAAATTTTCTTTTCCATAAAGGATTGCAGCAAATTCTTTGACGAGTAATGTTTTTCCTACTCCTGTTGGACCACTTAGAAGAAACGTATGAATTTTGGGCTTTTCTTGAAAACCGAGTTGCACTTTTTTGGTATGATTACAGAGATCATGAATAATATCATCTTGACCGATGATTTCTTTTTTTAATTCTGATTCTAGATTCAGTAAAACATTTTTGCTCCCTTCCACAATTTCATAAACTGGTATTTTGGTTTTTAGATAAATTACTTCGGCAATCATTTCTTTGGTAATCTTGTGAGGCCTTTTCTTTTTCATTAAGGACAATTCTAGTTGGTTCTTTTCACTCGCTAATTCTCGTTCTTTTTGTTTTAGTTTGGAAGCTTGTTCAAAATTCTGATCCATAATGGCATTTTTCTTATCTGCAGTTGTTTTTTGCAATTCTTGATTTAATTTTTGTAATTTGATGTCTTTTTTATCTTGAGAAAGAGAAGCTTTGGAGCATACTTCATCTAAAATATCAATGGCCTTGTCTGGCTGAAAGTACTCATAGATGTAGGTATTTGATAAATCTACAATTAAGTCTAGGATGTCATCACTAATTTCTACGGAATGATAAGCTTCATACAGAGGCTTTAATTTTTTTAAGATTTCTTTGGTTTTTTCCTTGTCTGGTTCTTCGACCATGATAATTTGAAAACGACGATTTAAAGCTTTGTCCTTTTCAATAAATTCATGATACTCTACAACTGTGGTAGCACCAATAAGATGAATTTTGCCTCTTGATAAAGCAGGTTTCATAATGTTTGAGGCATCTATAGCGCCTTCGGCACCACCCGCTCCTACTAAGGTGTGAATTTCATCAATAAAGATAATAAAGTCATCATTTTCTTCGATTTCTTTTAAGATTTTGCCAATCCGTTCTTCAAATTCTCCACGGTACTTGGTTCCTGCTACAAGGCTTGCCATAGGAACAGAGAGGATGGTTTTTCCTTTTAAGGGCTTAGGGACATTGTCTTCTACAATACGACGAGCGAGTTCTTCGACAATAGCCGTTTTTCCTACTCCAGCTTCTCCTAAAAGAAGAGGATTGTTTTTCGTTCTTCGACAGAGAATTTCAATTAGATGATTGATTTCTTCTTCTCGGCCAATGACGGGATCCATTTCATTACTAGCGACTTTTTTATTTAAGTTAACAGAGAATTCTTCAATCAATAGTTTTTTATGCATTCCTTTTTTCTTTTCTTTTAGAGAGCTCGCAAATTCTTGATAAAGCTCATCGATATCAATGTTCATACCAATTAATAAGCGAATGGCTATTCCTTCTCCCTCATCTAGCAGGGATAAAAATAATTGGTTTACGCTTACTTCCGTTTCTTTTTTTTCTTTGCTATCCAAAATGGCAGTTTCAATCACTCTTTTTAAAAGAGGCGTGTATAAAAACCAATCGTTACTTTCTTTGCCAATACCAACAATTTTGATTAATTCTTCTTTAAATTGTTTATATGTAATACCATATTGATTAAGCCGTTTGGTTAGAGGTAAATAATCCATGGATAAAATTGATAATAGTAAATGTTCACTTCCAACATAAGGGTGTTTTAATAATTGCATCTCCTTTTTCGCTAATACTAGGGCTTTTTGGGCTTCCTCACTAAATTTTGAAAACATCTTCATCTCTCCAATCTAGTTTTATTGTAGTTTTTTTCCCTTTCTTCTTTCAAGAAATATAAGCCCCAAAATAATGACAAAAAAAATAGAAGTTCAACTTTTCGAACTTCTACAGTAATAATAAAATAGTAAATATGATGAATAGTACTACCAGTAATGCTACTAAGAGTTTCCAAATATATTTGAACCATGATTTATATGGTACATTTAGATATGATAATGTTACCATAAGTGGAATACTCGTTGGAGCAATCAAAGTGACTAATCCATAGATACTTTGGAAGATAACTGCTACTAGTGGATATACAGAAGTATCTGTTACAACACTTACAAAGTATGGAATAACACTGTAGAATGCATAAAGAGCATCACCATTGATAATACTAGAGATTACTACGACTAAACCAGTTGTAAACACATTAAAGCCATTTGTAAGACTTAAAATAGCATTGTAGATTACAAGTTGGAATGGATGGTAAGTAGTTATTACTAAGCAGGCATAAATAATTAGTACGATCAAAGCTGGAACAATTGCTTTGCGAATTCCTTTACCAAATCCTTCCATAATATCATCCCATTTGATTTTATAGATGAATTTGATAGCAATGATAGCTAAAGCTAAAACAGCAATTAGTTCAACTAAAGTCCAATTACCAAATGCACTGATGGTTCCTAATATTTTTCCAAAAATTGGGAAGCCAAATAACTCAAACTCTGTTACTGCTGTTGTTGCAGTATCAAAAGCAGTGACATTGAAAGCACCATTCCAAGAAATAAAGCTTAAAATCATTACCACTAAAATAACATCAAAAATGACAATAAGTGGCCAATTTTTCTTTTTCTTACTTCCTTTTACTGGCTCTGGAATATAATTATCTTTATCTTCTGCAGCTTTGGTACTTTGCTTTTTTCCAAAGACTAAAACGTTTAGAATTAATAAAGCAAGTCCAATTACAAGAATGATAATTTTCGCCCAGATGTTAGAGGTAATCTCTGTTGATAAGTATTGTTGTAAAATTTGCGTTGTACTATATGCAAAGGTTGTTCCCATTATACCAACTGCAACACTTCCGGCAGTAACTGCCACTGCTGCTAGTTTGCTATATCCCATCATAAGAACGAGTGAGATAACAAATGGGAAAAAGAGTAATAAAGCAAGTTGCACACCACAGAATGAGGTTAAAATTGCAAAGATAGCCATGATAACAGCTAAGAAGATTGGTTCTTTTCCTTTGAATTTCTTTACAATGGAATCAAGAATTCTGCGATAAGCACTTGTCTTATATAAAACACCATAGAATCCAGCTACCATCAAAACATAAACAGCTACATAGCCAAAGTAACCAAGCACAGTATTTTGATAAGCAAAAATATCAAAGAAACCAATTTGAGAACGTCCAAGCTCATAGTAACTTGATTGATAAGTTGCTGCTGGTATAATCCAGGTTAATAGCATAAAGACAAGCATTGTAATTACAACAATTTTTAATGCATTGTGCTTCTTCATATTTTCTTCTCCTTCCATATTCATTATACGAAGAAACCTTTGATTTTACAAGCTTTTGGGAAATTTTTCATATTTTTTTAAAGGTTTGTTAGAGTAATTTTCAAATTATGGGACTTCTCTTCTCTTATTTCTTTTAAATACATTAATTTTATGAAGCATTTATGGCTACGGAAAATGGGTAAGAGGCACTGCCATCTCCGCTCGTGATTTGAACATTAGCTTTTAAATTGATAACAGGTCGTACACCGAGAATGCCTTCAATCCAATAGTAACCAAGGTTTCCTGTAGAAACTACGCCCCACACGTTGGCGTGGACATTCCAGGAAGAAAAGTAAGACAGCGACAATGTCCAATAACCCTGCCCTGTATATAGATAATACCGCGTATTTACAACACCTAACCCTCCTCCTGCCATGAAAGCTTCTTCTACCGTAATTAAACCAATTGGATAATCCAATACTCCATTTCCATTCACACTATCTACCGTAAATTTGTCTGATGCTTGGCTACACTTTAAGCTTGGATTTTTTTGATTATACAAACGATTATAAGTAGAAAAATATGTTGTAGGAGAAACAAGATAGCCAGATCCACTATAAAGACTTCGATCATTACAAAATACTTCATCACTTAAATAACTCGACCACTTATTCCCTTTTTCATCTGTTTTGGAAAGTAAGTTTTCTTCATACCAAGCATCGATTTTATCTTTGATTGGGGAGTTCGAGGTGTTTTGTAAAATAGAATTATAATCTACTGAACTATAGGAAATTGGTTTTACCACGGCCGTATAAGCATTAACATATCCTGTTAGATTGAAAGCAACATTACATGTTCCAGTCGAGCTTGTACTAAAACAAGTATAAGGATAATTACTAATCGCTTCCTCTCCTACTTCACTCCATTTTCCATGGAGCGTTTCTCCAGTTAAACGAAACGTCTTATTACTCTCATCAAATTCATACCCTTCTCCAAAATAATAATTCGTATTTTCTTGAAAGTTAGTATAATTAGTAGTAGAGTTCTCTGTTTCATGTAAGCTAAAATCCTCATTATACATATATCCGACATAGGTTGGATCCCAATATTTACTATTATAAGTACTTGTCCCAATCGAAGTAGCACTTCCTGTGGCACTTGGACTTGTTCCTGAATAAATCATCCGAATACTTCCATCTCCATTTTGGCGAATGATTCTCCAAATATATCCGGCATATGATACATAATTATTTTTGATTGCTCCTCGATAATAATAACTTGTTCCATTGTCATCTTCCGCAGCATATAATCCTGAACTTGAAATGGAAGTTTCGGATTCCTCCATTGTGTGTCTTATCGCCTTTGTCACTCGATAAGTTATCGTTCCATTTTCATCCTCAGTTGTGGTAAATTCTTTTACTTGATACATCGTAGAACATATTTCTGTTGTTTCAATAGTAGAACCACAAGTATAATAATCTAAATATTCTTCCGTTAATGGATTATTATGATAATCAGTCAAAGTGAACATTCCTGTTGATTCATCAAAGGTATATCCCTTTCCTAAAGTAAAATGCTGAGTTGTTGTAATGACTCCATTTTCATTATTCATATTGGTTGTTACTTCTTGATAACTGACTTCGGGAGCAATCTTCGAAAAGTCGGGGGTTCCTTTTGAGGCAATCATCTCCTTGGCTTCTTCTACGCTTTCACTTTCTTTCTCCATCACTAACATACAATCTGCTAAGTTTGTAAATCCATTTTCATAGCAATAGCGATTTTCATAAGGACTACTTTGAGCATTCACTACGACTTTACTTTTATAAATGGTTCCTTGTGTACTATTATCCGCATCTTCATCTAACCACATCCATAATTGATAGGTTACTGTTTCATTGACTTCTAAGGCTTGTTCATTTAATAAGATATCTTTAAAATTATCTCGAGACATGATATCAGAATCATAGCCATTATCCCCTATCATTCTCATTTTGACATATCTTGTGTTTAAGGTGTTTCTAGGATCCTCTTCAAATCCAATTTGGTAATAAACGGTAATATTTCCCGTATTCGTAATGGTAAAGGTATAAGGTTCTAATTCTTGTCCTTTCCTATCAGACATCGGAGTAGCATTATCTAAAGAGAGAAAATTAGAATCTTCAAAATCTACTTTTAGGGTTCCTGTTACAATACTTACTTCTTTTTCTCCAAACATGGTTTTGGTTAAATACCCCAATGTTATTCCTAAAGTACATAGACATAACAAAACGATACTGATCGATAATATAATTGCTTTCTTCCTAGACATAACTACACCTCGTTCTTAGTTTTCTCTTATTTGCTCTATCCTATTAATTTTATTCTAGCACATAGAATCATTCTTTAAAACAAAAAAGAACAGGTGTCTTTCACCCTATTCTTCTTTTAGACACGATAAAAAGAGTTCGATCATTACTTAATTGATCTAAATGACCCCCCCCCAGGTAACATTTGGTTAACTTGAACTTCTCGCATTTTCTCAACTTCTTTCTATCTCTTCTAAAATTATTCTATCACAATTTTATTTTCTATGAAAAAAAAATAAATAAAAAAAAAATAATATTTCCAGTTTTTACCAATTAAATAAAAAAAAAAAAAAAAGAGATATTCCTTCGAAATATTCTCTTCCTCAAACTTTGTTATCTTAGTTGTAAGATTTCTTGTTGACTCAAGCCCGTATATTTAGAGATTAAACTAGGATTTAAATCATCTTTGAGCATTGAAGCAGCAACAGAAGCTTTTCCTTTGTTTTCTCCTTCTTCATACCCTTCGATTCGGGCAGAGTTCTCAAGTCTTCTTTGTTCTTCTCTTGCATCATATAAGGCTCCAAATTCTTCATCTTGGGCCAATCTCTCTAGTGCATCCACTACTTTTCCTCCTTCCTTCCAGTTTCCTACGATCGCCCTCGCTTCCTTATAACTCTTCGCCAA
>CALVJC010000068.1 GCA_944331945.1 uncultured Bacilli bacterium | reverse complement strand
CTCTCTTACCAAGAGTATAAACCAAAATAAAAAGAAATGCTATATCTTAGCACTTCGAACTTCCTCTTGAACGATCTGCTCCACATTCGCACTATCATATTTATTCTTTACAAAATCAAAAGCTCTCCCTCTTCTTGAAACCGTTTCAATCGTCGGATAGTAAATATCCTCAAGCTTTTTCAAATTTTCCCGAATCGGCCGAAAATGAGCGATCATCTCTTCTTCCGTAGCCTCTTTATGTTCTAACTGATAAATATGAACAAGAGAAGATAAAATCTTATCCCCACCAACTGGTTCCTGCTGAAACGAAACACAATAATCTTTTAATTTTTCTTTTGTCTCTTCTTTTTCTAGATTATAATCATATCCACAAGAGCTTAAAAACTCACCTTTATCAATAGACCGCAACGAAGTAGGCAACTTTCGAAACATTTCCCGAAGAGTAGGATTCTTTAACATTTCATCCAATTCTTCTTTCGTTTTCACTTTTAAAAAATCATAAGGATGGAAAGTAACATCAAAAATTCCTTCCGAATCTCTTTCGCGTCCAACCTCTTCAAAAGTCATCAATAGATGATTATATTTATAATCTCCCATCGAATCCCAAGTAGGATCACTAACATAAACTCCATCAATACCATATTTTTCATCTTTTATATGAACCAGTAATCTAGCATGACCCGATACAGCAACATTTTCTTGTTCTTCATGCATAACAGAAAGATGCATATCGCTTGTATCCAAACCAAAACGATGACAAAATGTTTGCAATAAATTAACATAACCAGCACAAACAATATAATCATTGAATAAAATATTAGACACAGAGCGAGATTCCCAAGGACTCATTATTTTCTCATCTTCTTTTTGATAGGACTTAAAATCTTTGGCAACTTCATACAATTTTGTATATAATTCAAAAGGAGAAAGTTGATCCTGAATTGCCATAACAGGCTCCAACAAAGATCTTATTTTTTCTTCTGTCTGAATCGTTTGAGAAAAAGATAACGTTTCAGAATTCTCCTTAATCATCTTCCGAATATTTTCACATTCCCTTTCCTCTATCCGTTTTAAAACAGAAAGGTCAATATTCACCGGATCTAATTCAAAAGAAACAGTGACTGGCCCTAGATTATCCTCAAAAGAATTTGATGTTGATTCAGATAAAACCTCATCTTCTTTAGAAGGACCACCCGCATACAAAGAATCAATATTCTTGACAAAACTTTCTAAGAAAGAATAATCCGTCACTTTAATATCAATAAATTGCGGTAAATCCTTATTCCGATGTTTTAATACGTCGAAAACTTCTTCCAAATCACAACTATCAACGCTAATCGCCTTACTCGTCAATAACATTTCCAAAGTATTGAATCGAGTTCCTATCCCTATCTTCTGATTCATCCGATAAGCAATTCTTGGATCATAACTATTGGCAAGCTCACTTTCCACACTTGGAGTTATAATTTTTTTAATACTTTTACTTTGACTCAAAAGATCAAAGACATTTTTTTCTAAAGAATAATTTTGCAAACTCACTTCCGTAAGATTTTGATTTTGAGCGATTCCCAAAGCCGTTTTCTCATTAATAAAACTCTTACCTACAATAAGCTCTTTCCCCTGTACAGATGCCAAAAGATGAGAAAGTTCTAAGTCTACTTCCTCTTTATGCTCTTGATAATATTCCGGATTAATATATAAAATTTGACCTGCAAAAACATCATCTTGAAGCGTAAAAGGCTTTTCTTTGGAATGATAGCAAAAAGTAATATCCGGATACTGTGCAAGAGTATAAGATTCTCCCACTGCAATCATAGAAACCATCTTCAATCGTTCATCCTTTAAATCCGAAACAGAAACAAGATCTTTTTGAATATCCACTAGCGGAACATATTGCATATCCTTCACCTATTATCATTATATAAAAAGACATCTTCTCTTTCAACAATTTTTCATTTTAAAAACAGTACTTATCTGTTATAATAGTAGCGAGTAGGAAGGTGAGATGAAGTGAAGACATACTTTAGAAATTATCAAAAACAAATAGAATATCTAGAAAGTTATTATGAAAAACTCGTCTATCAAATAAAACAAAATGAATTGATCGGCACCACCAATGAATGGATTGTCGATAACTATTATATGATCGTAGAAAAAAAGCAAGACTTAAAAGGTTTTTTTAAAAGAAAGAAAAACTATGCCAATGCTTTTTCAAAACCCGATTTATACCCAATTATCAAAAAAGAATTTGAAAAAGAGCACTGTCGTTTTCAACCAGAGGAAATGACGAAATATTTAACCAAATATCAAAAAGAACAGGAAGATTATTTTTCTTATGACAAAATTTCTACCTTTCGCCAAGTTACTTTCTTAGTTATTTTAGAACAATTAACTAAGGTTTGCCAAAAGGAAGAAAAAAGAAAAGAACAAAGAGAAAAAGCCGAAATTCTTCTATCTCAAATAGAAAAAGAAAACAATCCACTTCTTTTAACGAAAGAAAAACTAACCTCCCCGGCCTTTTTAGAACATTTCTATAACATCGTAAGAGAAAGTGGACAAAAAAACCTTTCCGTTTTAGAACGATTCCATCAATTATTAAAAGAAGAAAATCTTAATTTAAACGAACAAATCGAAACTTACTATGAAGATATGGCGAAAAACAGTATTTTAATTTCTAATATCTTCTATTCTATCCAAGAATTATCCAAAGTAAAAAACGAAACCTTATATGCCAAAATTTCTTTGACCGAAAAAACACTTTGGAAAGATAAAACCTACAAAATTATGAGTGATGAAAGTAAGGAATACTATCGAACTGAAATTAAGAAAAATGCCAAAAAAGAAAAATTAACCGAATTAGAATATATAAAAAAGTTAATGCAAGAAAGAAAAGAAGAAGAACATATTGGTTTCTTATTATTTCCAAAGAAAAATATGAAAAGAAGAAATTTCTGTTATCTAGCTTTTATCCTTGTTGCAACCTGTATTATTTCTCTTCTCTTAGCGCCTTACTTAATTCGTCCAGTTTTTCTTAGTTTTATTCTTCTTCTCATTCCCGTAAGTGAATTAGTCATTCAATTAACCAATAAAATTATCTTAAAATTCTTTCCCCCTCATCCCCTCCCAAAATTAGACTTAAAAGATAAAATTAAAGACGAATATAGAACCATGTTTGTCATTGTAACAATCGTAAAAGATAAAAAGAAAGTAAGAAAAGTATTTCGTGACTTAGAAGCAAACTATCTCTTAAGTCCAAAAGAAAATGTTTTCTTCACCCTATTAGGAGATGCTACCAGCTATAAGAGCGAAAATTATCCTCTTGATCAAGAAATCATCGAAGAAGGATTAAAATGTTGTGAAGCTTTAAACAAAAAATACAAAAGTCAAATCTTTCATTTCGTCTATCGGAAAAGAAAATATAGTAACAGTGAAGAAACCTATCTTGGCTGGGAAAGAAAACGTGGGGCTTTACAAGACTTTAATCAACTTCTCTTAGGCCAATTAACCAAAGAAGAACAAGAAGATTATTTCCAAATCAATACCATTCAAGAAGATTTAAAAATAAAATATGTCATTACCTTAGATGCTGATACGAAATTAGGTTTAGGATGTGTTTCTCGTTTAATTGGTACGATGGCTCATCCGATGAATCAACCAGTACTAAATAAGGAAAGAACCAAAGTCATTCAAGGTTATGGTATGATGCAACCAAAAGTAACCTTTGATCTTTCTTTAGAAAATCAATCAACCTACTCTCAAACCTTCGCCGGTTTAGGAGGATATGATGTTTATTCCAGTGTCGTACCCGATCTTTATCAAGACGTTTTTCAAGAAAGTAATTTCTATGGCAAAGGCATCTATGACTTAGCCGTATTTAACGAAGTCATTTTAAACAATCATTTCCCGAAAAACCGAATCTTAAGCCATGACTTATTAGAAGGAAGTTATACTCGGTGTGGTTATGTTTCCGATGTTGATGTTTACGATGATTTTCCAAGTGACTTCTTAGTTGATTCCAAAAGACAACATCGTTGGGCAAGAGGTGACATGCAAATACTATCTTGGGCTTTCAAAAAAAATCCTTTAAATAGCATTCATCGCTTTAAATTTATCGATAATATCAGACGAGGACTTTTACCTTTCTTCTTACTTCTTATTATCGTTTTAGCTTACACCATTAGTCCTACTGCCCCTCATTTTTGGATCCTCTTTGTTATCTTTATTTTATTAATACCAATTCTCTTTTTCATCTTTGAAAAAATAAAATCGCAAAACAAACGGTCCACCAAAACCAAACAATACCAGAACACCATTGTCGGACTACAATCTATTGTCTTAAAAATTGTCGCTGACTTTTCTTCTCTTCCTTACCATGCCAAATTATATCTCGATGCTTTTCTAAGATCCATCTGGCGCATGTACTTTAGCCACAAAAAACTTCTTAGTTGGGTTACCTCAGAAGAAGCGGCCAATAACACCAATAATACCCTAGATACCTACTTGATCAAATTCCAAAGTAATTATTGGTTTTGTATTCTTCTGCTTCTCTTAGTCCTTTGGTTAAATCCCGTCAATATCTTTGCTGTTTTGATGATTTCCATTGTCTTCTTAGCAAGTCCTCTTTATTTCTATCTCATGGGACAACCAGTAACAGAGAGAACCATCTCTCTCTCAAAGAAAAATCAAGAAGACTTATTTGAATTAGCCAAAAAAACTTGGAAATACTTTGATCAAGCCCTAACCAAAGAAAATAACTACTTAATACCAGACAATTATCAAAAAAATAGAGAAGAAGTTTACGATATCAAAACTTCTGCCACTGATATTAGTTTTTCAATTCTTGCCATTATATCAGCTTATAAATTACAAATCATCTCAAGAAAAAGAGCCTTTACCCTTCTTGATAATATTTTAACAACCGTAGAAGAACTAAAAAAATGGAATGGTCATCTATATAACTGGTACAATATCAAAACCAAAGAACCAATGTTTCCTTATTATATATCGACCATCGACAGTGGAAACTTCATCGCTAGCCTTATCGTTTTAAAAGAACTTTATCAAGAAGAACAAGAAGAAGCCTTTGAAAAGCGTTGTGAAATACTAATCAAAAAAGCAGACTTTAGTAAATTATTCAGTAAGCAAACAAATACTTTTACCGTAGGTTATGACAGTCTAGAAGAGAAAAAATCACCGTATCATTATGACAAATTCGCAAGTGAATCAAGACTAACGAGCTATATTGCCATTGCCAAAGGAGATGTTTCCTATAAACACTGGTTCGCTCTTGATAAGTCCTTAACCAAATTTCATCAATATAAAGGACTTCTTTCATGGTCTGGAACTTCTTTCGAATACTATATGCCTCTTTTATTCATGAATGATTACCCGAATACCTTAATTGATGAAAGCTATTACTTTGCCATGTATTGTCAAAAAGAATATCAAAAAGAAATCGCTCCAAATCTTCCTTGGGGAATCAGTGAAGCAGCATACAATGTTCTAGATGATGCCAAAAATTACAAATATAAAGCCTTTGGAACTCCTTATTTAAAATTTCAAAGCATTGATACCGATCGAAAAGTCATTAGTCCTTATGCTTCTTTTATTGCCCTTACGAAAAATCCAGAAGAAGTTTATAAGAACTATCAAAAATGGAAAAAAATCAATATGGTTGGAGAACTTGGATGCTATGAATCCTATGACATAGATGATCAAGAAATCGTTTATGCCTATTTCGCCCATCATCAAGGTATGATCCTAACAAGTCTTGCCAACTATCTAGCTAATCAAACCATTCAAAAATATTTTCAGCATGATATTCAAATCGAAGCTTTTGACATCTTAAATAAAGAAAAATTACAAATCAAGCCTATGATTGACATGAAAATAAGACATTATAAAGCCCAAGAATATCGGAAAGAACCCCTTGAAAACGACGTTAGAATCTACCGGGAAATTCAAGAATATCCTGAAGTATCCGCTCTATCCAATGCGAGATATATGATTTTAATGAATGAAAAAGGAAATGGATTTAGTCGTTATAAAGACATTCAATTAAATCGTTATCGTAAAATATCAGAACAAGATTATGGCTGCTATCTCTATATGAAAGAAAACGATAACATTTGGTCAAACACCTATGCCCCAGTAAACAAAACACCCGATCGTTACGAAGTAACTTTTGCCCTTGACCGCTTAAAATATCAACGACTTGATCAGGAGATTGTAACCAACACCGAAATTATCGTAACCCAAAAACACAATGCCGAAATTCGCAAAATCACCTTTAAAAACTTAGGTGAAACACCTCATACCCTAGAACTTACCACTTATACCGAACCAATCGTTTGTAACAACCGCAATGATATCAGTCATCGAGTATTCAATAGTATGTTCTTAACCTCAGAATATAGCGAAGAAGGAAAAGCGCTCATTTTCGAACGAAAAGAACGAAACAAAAATAACTACTACTTTGTTCATAAACTTTGGAGCAAAGAATTTAAAGAACCAAATACTTATGAAACCGAACGTTCAAACTTCTTAACTCGAAATGATAGTTATAGTAATCCAAGTGGTCTTTTAAAATCACTTACCAATTATACGGGGGATAACTTAGATCCGATCGCTTCCATCAGAAATAAAATCACCTTACTAGCAGGAGAAAAGAAAACCGTCTATATCTTAAATGGTTTTGGTACTAGTAAACAACAAATCTTAGAGATATTAAAAGACTATCAAAACGAAGAAGAAATTCAAGATGCCTTCCGCATGGTCACCTTAACCACGGATAAAATGATCAAACAACTAGGCGTCAATTCGGAAGATGTCAATCGTTACAACAAAGCCTTAAATTATCTCTATCAAACGACGAAAATCAACCTATCTCAAGAAAGAAGAGACTATTTATTAAACAATCGCCTATCACAACAAAACTTATGGCGCTTTGGTATTTCTGGAGATATTCCCATCATCTTAGTAGAAATTGACGATTTAACCTCTCTTGGCTTGACCAAAGAACTCTTAAAAATGTTCGAATATTATAAAAATAGAGGTATCTATGTGGATATGATTCTTTTAAACAGTAAAGACGAAGAACATGCCAGCATGATCAAAGAAGTCATTCAAAATGAATTATTCTATATCTATTCTTATCAAGATCCCGCTTCTTATAAAGGAATGATCAAAGTCATCGAAGCAAATGAAATCACCGAAGAAGAACGAAACTTACTTCGTGGCATTGCAAGACTATACTTTGATACCAAAAAAACACACTCCCTAAAAGATTATATTGACTCTTTACAAGTCCAAAACAAAGCCAAGAAAAAAGAAGAAGGCAAATCTTTAGAATATCTACCAATAGAAAAACCAAAACTAGAATTTGACAATGGATTTGGCGGCTTTCAAAACAATGGAAAAGAATACGTCATCTATAATCGGAACACCCCTATGCCTTGGAGCAATGTCTTAGCTAGTGAAAACTTTGGTACCGTCATTACCAACACCAACAATGGCTTCACTTATGCCTTTAATAGCAAAGAATACAAACTCACCACCTGGACCAATGACACCATGCTAGATGATCCATCGGAAGGATTCTTCCAAGATAACATTCGAATTGATTTTAGCAAGTGTACGCATGGATTTGGCTATAGTATCTTCGAAACCAAAACCAAAGAAAATTTCTTCAAGAACACCATCTTTGTTCCAAAAGAGAAAAAGGTAAAAGTAAATCTCTTAACCATTACCTTTGAACAAGATCAAGAATTCAACCTAACCTACTTTATGAATCCAGTTCTAGGAGAAAGCGAAGATACAACCATCCGCCATTTAATCACTACTTTTGACCAAAATCAAAATGCTCTCTTAATTCAAAATGGTTATACCAAACAATTCCGAGACAATATCGTATATTTAAAAGCAACCGAACCAATTATCTCCTTTATCGATCAACCAGTCATCAAAGGAATTACCATAAAAGTCAAAGGAAAAGCCAAAGAACAAAAAACGATAGCATTCTTCCTTGGTTGCAAAGAAAATCAAGATCCTTTTGAAATCACAACAGTAGAAGAAGCCATAAAATTAGAGAAGCAAACCAAAGAACATTGGGAAAAAGAATTAGGTAAAATCACCATAGAAACAGAAGACAATCGCTTCAATTATATGATGAATGGTTGGTACTTATATCAATCACTTGCCTGCCGTATTCTAGCACGTTCTGGTTTCTATCAAGTCGGAGGAGCCTTTGGATTCCGCGATCAATTACAAGACTGTATGAACATTGCTACCACCCATCAAGAATATGCCAAAAAGCAAATTATCAACTGTGCTATGCATCAATTTAGAGAAGGAGATGTCTTACATTGGTGGCATGAAACAAGTCGCTTTGGACTTCGTTCTCGCTTCAAAGACGACTACTTATGGTTAGTCTATGCAACTTATGAATATATAGAAAAAACAAATGATACCAGTATTTTAGAAGAACCAATTCCTTTTGTCGTCGGACCACTATTAGAAGAACACGAAGAAGAACGCGGAATGGAATACTACTATACAGAAGAAAAATGGCCTTTAAAAGAACACTTAAAGATCATTATGCAAAAAACTAAAAAGGAAATGGGCGAAAACGGACTCCCTCTCATGGGAGGTGGAGACTGGAACGATGGTATGAACCATATCGGAATCAAAGGAAAAGGAACCAGTATTTGGTTAGGATTCTTCCTTTATGAAGTATTATCTCGTTACATCAAACTTTGTCAAAAAACAAATCTAGAGGAAGTAGAAACTTATCAAAAACAACAACAAGATCTAAAAGAAGCCCTCTTAAAAAATGGTTGGGACAAAACCTATTATCTAAGAGCCATCGCCGATGATGGTACCAAAATAGGAGGCATGGATAGTCAAGAATGCCAAATCGATCTGATTTCTCAAAGCTTTGCTATCTTAACCGATATCGCTACCGAAGAACAAATACCAACAATCTTAGAAGCCGTCGAAGAAAAATTAGTTGATACCAAACATGGCTTAGTAAAACTTCTAACCCCACCATTTACTCAAAATTGGCACGATATTGGCTATATTCAAAACTATGCTCAAGGTCTAAGAGAAAATGGAGGTCAATATACGCATGCTGTCGCTTGGTATATTATGGCGCTTTCTCATCTTCGCCAAAAAGAAGAAGCCCTAAATGTCTTCACTATGTTAAATCCAATCTCTCATACCATGAACAAAGAAGACTGCCAAATCTATCAAGTAGAACCTTATGTCATTCCTGCTGACATCTACACCCATAAGATTTTCTATGCCAAAGGTGGTTGGACTTGGTATACCGGTAGTAGCGCATGGTTCTATAAAGTAGGAATCGAAGAACTTCTCGGCTTCCGCAAATATGGAAAAACCCTCCATTTCGACATAGATAAGATTCCATTCCAAAGCTATCACTTAACCTATCATTATAAAGATACAACTTATGAAATTACCTTTCAGCAAAGCAAAACAACCAAAATTACTTTAGACCAACAAGAAATCAAGAACGACATTCCGTTAAGTAATGATAAAAAAACGCATTCGATTGAAATCAAGGGAGGAAAAATATGATAACATTTGACTTTCATCACTATAGTCTAAATAGCGAAGAGCAAAAGAAAAAAGAAAAAATCAAAAAAACATTCTTAGAAGAAGACAACATGAAAGGATGGTATGATTTAGAGCGCCAAGAAAAAAACTTAACTGAAATAGAAACAACAGCACAAGAGATCAAAAAGAACTGCGATATTTTCCTCGTCATCGGAATTGGCGGTTCCTTCCTTGGAGCCAAAGCTCTTTATGAAGCGATGCGAAATCCTTATCAAAAGGAAACACCAGAAATCATTTTTACCGGAACAACCATTCCTAGAGACTCCTTAGAGGAATTAAAAGACTATTTAAAAGAAAAAGAAATCATTCTAAATGTCATTTCAAAGTCTGGAAATACCCTTGAAACGATCCTCACTTTAAAAGAACTTCTTCCCCTTTTAAAAGAAAAATATCAGGAAAAATGGAACGAAAGAATCATAATTACTACTAATCAACAAAAAGGACAATTATATGAGTTCTCAAACCAATATCAAATCAAACGCTTTACCATTGAAGAAGATATTGGGGGTCGCTTCTCTGTTTTATCAACCGTAGGACTTCTTCCCCTTGAAGTAGCAGGACTTGATATAAAATCTCTACTAGAAGGAGCCAAACAAGCAAAAAAAGACGAAGAAAAGGCTTATACCTACGCCTTTCTTCGCCACAAATTTTATCAAGAAGGAAAAAGTCTAGAAGCCTTCACCATCTATGATGAAAAACTATCTTACTTCACCGAATGGCTCAAACAACTCTTGGCCGAATCGGAAGGAAAAGAAGGAAAAGGACTCTTCCCTATCTCTCTTGTTTATAGTAGAGATCTTCACTCCCTAGGACAATACTTACAAGAAGGACCATCCCTTTGCTTTGAAACCCACATTAGAGCGATCCAAAAAAACAAAGATTTTAACTTCTTAGAAGAAAAACTAGAAGAAAGTATTTGTAACTCACATTTAGAAAATAATATTCCAAATATTCGAATCACGATGGATGAAAAAAATGAATGGAACATGGGTTATCTAATCTTCTTTTTCTACCTTTCTACTATGATGGGATCATACCTTTTAGAGGTACCATACTACAATCAAAATGGAGTAGAAATTTACAAGAAAAAACTCACCCAATCTCTGAAAGAAAATCCTGATTTAGAAATCCATTTGATATAAGTAAGAATAAAATGTTTTTTTCATCGTTTGTAAAACAGAATCTCTTACTTGATCCCATGGAACAGAAGAAGTAACCTCAAAAGAACGAGGCACTACCTCTATCTTTTCAAAACTTCCTGAAAGACGGAAAACTTCCTTTTGATTTTCAAAACCAACAAAGGTAAGAGAATACCCTATCCCTTTCTTAAGAGAAAGAGAAGCAAGGGTATTTTCTTTTTTATTGGTTAAAGTAAACAGCACTTCCCCTTCTCTTTTTTCATAAGAAAGATGATAAAGAACTTGCCCCTCTCTCATAAAAACAAAGGTAGAATCACGATAACCAAACGAAAGAATTTGTCCTTTTGTATCTTTTAACAAGACCTCAAGCATTTCTGCTTCTTCCGTAACCGGATTCAAATAAACCTGAACCGCTAATGTTTCTAGATCAAAATAAGAACTAAGAAGCGAAGCAAGAAAAGGAGAAAACTCTTCTAATTCTTCTTTGGAAAAGCTAAGACGAAGACGTTTTTGTTTTTGAGAAGAGGAAGAAAAAACACCTTCTTCCTCACTCAAATACTTTTGAGTAAGCACTGTTTTAAAAGAAGATAGATTCGTAATAAAAGAAGGAATAACACCATAATCTATAATCGAAGAAGTAAAAGGAGCAAAAGAAAAATAAAGATGTTGATTTTGATAACTAGATTGAAAAGCAAAACGCTCTTCCCCCTCTTTAAATCCCATGAAATTTAAATTTTTACTTGTATTGTTCTCTGTCATTTGAAAAAGATATTGAAACTGAGAAAGATTCTCAATCAATTGATAATATGGTAAAAAAGCTGGCTTTTCTTCCTTTAATTTCGAAGCAATAGAAACATCAAACTGAAAGGAAAAAGAAGAAGAAATACTCCCTTCATCAAGGGAAAAAATATCCACAATTTCTGTGGATAATTTCTCTACACTTTCAGCAAATATCTTTTTGCTTTGTAATTGATTCGTAAAATAATTAATTGTTACTAAGAAAAAGAAAAGAACTATCAAAATAGGAATAAAATATAATTTCCGGCTTTTCTTTTTACTAGAAACAATTGTCACGGTATAAGCTTTTTCATTCTGTTTATTACTATTAATCATTTCATCATCTCCAAGAAAAAGTACCCCTCTTTTTTTAGAGGCGTACTATTAATTATATAGGAAAGAAAAAAAGGAGAAAAGAGAAAATGATAAAAAAAGAGAAAATTTGACAAAGATAGACAAGTTTATTTCCAAACTTTAACAATATCTTCTTCCTCTACCGTACCAATTAAACAAGAAGAAGAAGGAATATGTTTCTCTTGATTCTCTCGTACTTTTTTCTCATCATAATTAGCATAGCAATAACGACAAAAATGTCTACAAGTATTATAAACCCCTACATCCGTCATCTGAACACAATGACAAAAAGAATTCTTTCTGGCACTCCATTTTTTCCACTTCGTTTTCCCGGTTAAACGATAAGCCAAAAAAGCATCCACACAACTTCCTATCTGAAAGCCATAGCAAGCTAAATTTTTCTCTTCCGCACAAGTTTGAATCGTCATCCCATACTTCTTGGCAATCGATGAAAAAGAAAGACCTAACGTCTTATAATCCTCTTCCGCAAAAGGAATTACTTGCAAATCACTTTGATGCTCTCGTACGTTCTTATAATCATCTAAAAAAGAAATAATAACACAAGACACCGAAGAAGAAAGCAAAGATGCTAACTTTTCGAATGCTCGAATATGATAAGACAAGGTATACTTTTTATTTAAGAAAATAGGATCATAACGAAGATAAACATTCTCTTTCCCTATTTTCTCACTGATCTTCTTAATCGCTTCTATTACTTTTTTCTTATCTGGCACAAAAGGTTCAATATCTCTTTTGTATCCCGTTAAAGTAACTTGTAACACATAAGGAATCGTAATTTTATCAAGATAAGGTAACAAAGGGATTGGATTCTTCGTACAAAAAACAATCGCATCCACACAAGAAAAAAAGATTCGACTTACTTGCTTTGGATAAAAGGGATTTCTCACATCAAGATACCCCTCCTCCATTCGTCGAAAAAACCATTCGCTATAAAAAGCAACAATATCCGTACGACCACTAACATTTAAAATCATGAATCTACTTCTTCCGCTTGTAAAGCCGTAATAGCAATGGCACCCACAATATCAAATTCGTTACATCCTCTTGATAAATCATTGATTGGCTTCGCTAACCCTTGTGTAATAGGACCATAGGCTTTCGCAAGACCTAACCGTTCGGTAATTTTATAAGCAATATTTCCTGCATCCAAATCAGGGAAAATCAAAACATTAGCACTCCCCTTTAATGGACTACCTGGCGCTTTCTTCTCTCTAACTTCTTCCATGATGGCCGCATCAAATT
The DNA here is from genome assembly GCA_944331945.1 of uncultured Bacilli bacterium. Taxonomy (GTDB): domain Bacteria; phylum Bacillota_I; class Bacilli_A; order RF39; family UBA660; genus Onthousia. The sequence goes on along the minus strand of CALVJC010000068.1, from coordinate 24,069 downwards.
GTAATTCTCCATCAAGACAAAGATCAGGATATTTCTCTTTCGCCAAAGCAACCGCCCGTACCACTTTCTCTTGATCAGAGCATTTCGAAGAACCATAAGTAGAATGCGATAAAAACGCGATCTTAGGTTCTTTTTCCACTAACAAGCGGAATGTTTCCGCACTACTATAAGCAATATCCACAAGTTGTTCACTAGTAGGATTCTGATTCATTCCACAATCAGAATAAACAAAAACCCCATCACTTCCATATTCTACCCGCGGTGTAACCATCAAAAAGAAAGAAGAAGCCGTTTGAATCTTTGAAGTCTTAATAATCTGTAAAGCAACGCGCAAGGTATCCGCACTCGAATGAACAGCCCCACTAACCATTCCATCCGCATAACCAAGACGAACAAGCATAGCACCAAAGGTAGGATAATCAAGTAAAGCTTTTTCTGCTTCCTCATGAGTAATATTTTTATGCTTTCGTAGTTCATAATAATGATCAATCAAAAGTTCTCTATCGAAAAAAGTCTCGGGATCCACAAAAGAACAAGACTCCAAATCAAGGTTCTCTTGTTTAGAAATAGACAAAATTTCTTCCTTTTTCCCAATTAAAATAATATCTGCAAAATCTTCTTTTAAAACGATACTAGCCGCCTTTAAAACCCGAATATCATCCGTTTCTGGTAATACAATTCTTTTTCTTTTTAAATGACGTACTCTATCCTTAATTGTTTCGATAAATTCCATAATTCTCTCCTTATATCTTCTAATAAGCAAAGGCCTTCTAATGAAGAGGGGGACAAATTCCAGGATCTGGCTCATAAAAGCAATGATTTTTAAAGCGCCCAGCCAAAGCTTGATCATACCAAGTAGCAATACAAGAAGCACTACCACTAGGAGCATAAAACCAAAGAGCATTCGTAGCAGGATAATAATATTCCCCACTTAAAACTCTCTGCGCCAACTCACGTTCTTTGATTGTGGAACCAGAGGCAAAAAGCGAACTATTAATTCCTGCAAACCCACCAGGATTTTGATAAACCATCTGCGTAATTGTTTTAATATTACGAAAAGTATAACAATTCGTCAAAACCCGATTCACTCCTACATTTCCTACCATCAACATACCATATTCCCCTTCACCAACTGCCTCAGCACGCATAAGTCTAGCTAACAAATCCAATTCTTTACTTGTATAAGATAATAAATTCGTCATAAAATCACCTAATATACTATATGATTTTAAAGAAAAGTATTGTCTAGTTTCAGAATTTTTGCTATAATCAAAGCATGCCTAGGGGATTAGTTAAATGGTATAATAGGAGTCTCCAAAACTTTTGTTGGGAGTTCGATTCTCTCATCCCCTGCCATGAAAAATAACCGATTTTTCTTATCAAAGAGAAATCGTTTTTTTGTTTCCTCTCCCCATTAAATTTTCTTTGCTTATTTTTCACAAACTTATAATAACATAACTTCTTCGATTGATCTAGGTAAACTTTAAGTTGATTATGTCTCTTTTTGACCTAGCAACTACTGACTGATATAATAAAATCAATAAAAGAAGAAGAAATTTGATTTTTTATTAAAAGAGTATATAAAAAAGGTGTAGTCTTTCCATTACTTACACACTTTATTTACACTATCAGAATGAGAGAGTTTCTCTGTTATTATTTGTTTTCAAAAATAAGTTTGACACTTGCTGTTACGTCTTCATCGCTAATTTCACTATCTAGTTTTAAACTTTCAATTTTCGCAGAGTATTTTGTTCCTTTTTCTAACAAACCTGTTAGATCTTTGCTATAATATCTGGGAACATACCCTAAAAGAACTTTTTTATCTTCCAACTCATATAGAACTTTGATTGCATATCTATCTTCTTTATTGTCCGGTTCTTGTTCTAATTCTAAATTATCATTTACCCTTAATACTTTTCTCACTTCTTTATCTAGTAAGTGATGACTTGTTCCTGCAATATCGAATTCAATCTTATTTCTATCAAATGGTGGTACAAATTCAAAATTATCTGTTAAAAGCCTCCCTTTTGTCGCTCTTAAGATCTCCATCTGATTCGAATCTGTTTCCAAATCATATAAATTTAAAATTTCTAAATAATCTGGTCTAGATGGATTTGGCAATCTTGTTTCAATATTTTTAAACAACGTATTTGATGTATAAGTTTTACTTAAATCATTAAATCCTGGAAAATAGCTAAAACCATTTTCTTTAGCTGCTTCTAATTCTGGATTAATATATTTAAAGCAGTACTCTTCTTCACTTTTTGATAATTCCCCAATGATAAATCTTCTTCTACTGACTGGTGCTTTCCAAATCATCAATAGTTTTTCTAACATATTATCACCCTCTTTTATTTTATTATATCTTCCAGTAGTTTCTTGCGCTCATTTAGGTAGAGTATTATAAACTTTTTATGCTGTTCCGTCAATAATTCGTCTGGTATTTTGTTTACAATTTCACTAATTTTATCAGCTGTTAGCTTTTCTAGGTTTTTAATTTCATGGGCAATTTGTTCAGGATATTTTGTATATAAGTATTGTATTAATTCGTGTAGTTTATATTGTTTAGAGTGATCACCTTTAAATATTAGGGATTCTGCCCTTTTTATGTATATATCAAATGGTCTTACTCCACTATAATATTTCTCAGCATATGCTTCATTTTTAAAATTTCTTAATAAATTGGTTCCATTATCATATAAAGGAGATAACTTGTAACCGATATTATCTTTTGTTATACCCCAATTTTCAGCATGTCGATCTGTTTCACCAACTAATGCATCAAACACCATTATTTTCAGAAAATCAGCGAACAAATTTTCATCGATATTATCTAAGCACTTTTTTATATTTTCAATTGTATAATATTCTTTTGCTTCATTTTCATCTTTATTTATAAAGTCAATAGCATCATGATGTTCTTCTTTTTCTTTATCGATAAATAAATAATTTAAAATACCAATATTGCCTCTTCTATCTCTTGCTAGTTCTATATGTGCACATGGATAATCCAAGACTTTTGCTATTTCATAGCTCATTTTTTCAGAACAAGATTCGCTACAATTGTACATCTCATATTTAAAATATGCTGTTTCATATGAAGAAGTATCTATTGCTATCTTTTTTACTCTTGTCCCCTTTGTATTAGCATCTTGTATTTGCTCGAAAATAAAGTCAGTGCCTTCTTCATAAATTTTATATTTATCCATAACCGACCCACCCCCTATTTTAAATATATTTTATAATATTTTTTTACATTATTCAACCGAACGTCCGTACGAATCATTCTTATATATATTATACACAGGTATTTATGAGAAGTAAAACTATTTTTATAAATAAAAATAATAACCTTAATTTTAAATCTTTCATTAAAACGATTAGCAATTTCATTAATAAGGTATAATATTCATGTAGTTAAAACCCCGCTTTCTATTGTTTATCATTAATTCAATTATAAAGCTTTTTAGGTTTTTAATCGTTTTTTTGTAAAGGTTTCTTTCATAAATCTCCACACTTTGGAAACACTAACTAAATCATGAAAATTGAACAAAAAAGTTTTTAATTATATGTTATAATTCAAATAGACTATTAAAAATATAGAAGGTGCAATATGGACAAGGAATTTTATAATAATTTACAGAATAAAAACGAAAAGACTAATAATATTATTGATTTATTATCCGCTAAGTTTCCTGATATACCAAAACGATATGTTGAGCAGGTAAAGATACACTATGCTAATGATAAGCGAAATATTCAAGAAATTGAAAAAGAAATAACTAATCAAGCACATAAATTATCATTAATGGAAAAATTAGTTTCTCAAAATATAGATGAAAATATTATTAAAAATAGTGTGTTATTAATAGGACCAATGGGAACAGGAAAATCTACGCTTTCTAAAATGATTAGCACTAATTTAAAAATGCCAAGAATTTCTCTTGATAATAGAGAACAATTGAAAAGTTTTTATGATAAAAGAAATTATTTTAATGACTTTAAAGATTTCGAATTTTATTTAACATGTTCTATACTTACTAATTTAACAGAACCTTCTGTTATTGATTTTGGTGCAGGACATTCCGTTTATGAAAATCCTATAATGTTTTTTGAATTTCAAAAATTGATAAGTAAATTTTCTAATGTTGTATATATAATACCAAGCGAGAATAAAGAAGAATCCATTCAAATATTAAATGATCGACTTACTTCAAGAAATGTATCTTTAAAAGAATTAAATGATAATAAACATTTTATATCAGTGCCTTGTAATGAACAGTTAGCAACTATTACTTTATATACTAAAAATAAAAACCCAGAGCAAACCTGTGAAGAATTAATGAGAAAAATCGAAAGAAATAATACAGAGAAATTAACTCATCGTCAAAGATTATAAAAACATGAATCTTTTACAATCATGAAAAGAGTAAATATTGATTCTATACCAGGAAAAATAACATGCTTCTTTATCAAAGAGAAAATTAGTTTTTTTGAAGTTTTCTTGAAGCTACTTCTTCCAATATCACTTCATAATCTTTTTCACCAAGCAAATCACTCATTATTCTTAAATAGCTTTCATAACGTTCTGCATTTATTAATCCATTAGCAACTCCTTGTTTAACTATACAAGAATCATAAGGCTCATTAAAATGAATACAATCACTATATTTACATTTATCTCTCCAACCTTCAAACTCAGGAAAATAGTCTTGAATCTCAATTGGATTAAATGACGAAACATCTAAACTTCTTATACCTGGTGTATCTATAATAGAAGAATTTTCTTCCCATACATAGTACTTTGAAGTAGTTGTTGTATGTCTCCCACGTTTACTTTTATCACTTACATGACTTGTTTTTATTTCATTATCACCCATTATAGCATTCGTAAGAGAAGATTTGCCAACACCACTATTTCCAACAAATATTGCTTGCTTATTAATTAATCTGCTTTTTAGATTATCAATGCCAATATTACCATATGTGGAAGTTTCAACTACATCTATTCCCAAATTTCTATATGTATCTAAAATTTTTTCATCTTCGTCTGTTTTCAAATCACATTTGTTTAAACAAATTACAGCAGGAATATTACTATTTTGAAGAATCATTAAATATCTATCTATAAATTTCGGATGCAAAGGGGGCTCTTGTGCAGCTACTACGATAACAGCTAAATCAATATTGGAAGCAATCTTTTTCGTTAACCCTACATCATTTAATCTGGTACTATCCTTTTTTATTCTTGATAATATTGAAGTCCTTTTTAATAAGTGATTAATAATATATGTGTCATTTGATTTTTCGACATCAACTTTATCTCCTGGAAAAACAACTTGATTACAAACCAAATTAATATCTCTTCTTAGTTTTGCTATCACTACTTCTCCTTTGTACAATATATATGCATCATCATATCTAACTTCTATAGCAACACCATATTCTTCACAAGTATTAATAACAAAATCATCTACTAATTCACTTTTTTCCCCCAATGCTTTTGCTTTAGCTCGCTGTTTTTTTTCTATACTTTTTTTGGTTTTAAAACTATCATAAGCATTATAATGTGACATATTCAAACTTCTCCTTATACATATATAATATTACTACTTCCCTTTCTTCAATATTTTTATAACAAATTTCTCATTCTTATTATGCTAAAACTTAACAAAATTAGATAAAACAATAAAACCTATCTAATTTCAATGATTTTGGTAATTTATAATAATATAAAAAAGAAATGAATTACTCTATAAAATCATTACCTTTTTTGTCCTTTAATCTTTTTTAATAATTCATTAATTAATTAATTTACTTATTTTAAAGTTTTCTTCTTTTACTTCTTTTTGAGTTTTCATTTTTCACACTATCCATACATCTTTACCGATTCCGATCAAGGGCAGCCACAAAAGAAACAAAAGTCAAAATACACCCTGCTATCAAAAAGAAAAAACCAAAACTAAAAGAAACAGAAAGATTTGACGCAGACTGATAAAACTGGAAAGTAGAAATTCCAGAATAAAGAGTAGTAATCAAAATAATAATAGAAAGAATGAAGGCAATAACAGGCTTTTGAAATAAGAACAGAACCAAAACAGCAATAGCTAAAACCAAAACTAAAATACCATTACTTAATCCCGAAAGAAATTGAATAGATTGACTCAAATCACCTGCGCGAATTGTAATAAAAGGAAGGAAACACCCTAAAATCATGAAAACAGAACTTCCTAGTTCAAACAAAACAAGATTCTTTTTTATAAACTCCATACCTATTCTCCTTCTTCTAGTCTTTTCATAATTCCATAGTATCATCAGAACAAGTATTTTTCAAGCTAATTTCAAAGAGAACCCATCTCTTAAAATATGACATTTTCTGTAAAATCAGAAAGAAAATCGTTTCAAAAAGACTAGTTTATGATAAACTAAAATTAGAATAGAGGTAGTTGTATGAAAAAGAAAAATATTGGAGATGTTCGAATCAAACCGAAAAAGAAAAAAAAGAAAAAAATTATTCTTCTTTCCATCATTACTTTATTACTTCTTGCCTTCTTAGCTTGTTTCTATTTCTTTTACCTGAAAGAAGATAACAATTTCTTAAAGCCCTCTCAAAATGAGGTAGAACGAAAAAAATTAACCATCGTCGATGAAGATAGTAATAAACGTCCTATCGCGATTATGATTGATAATAACGTAGGAAACAATAGTCATGTAGGACTACAAGATGCTTACATTACTTATGAAGCAATTGTAGAAGGTGGTCTTACTAGAATCATGGCCGTTTTTAAAGACAAGAGCACATCCTTAATTGGACCGGTTCGCTCATCTCGCCATTATTTTCTAGATTATGCTCTTGAAAACGATGCTCTTTATGCTCATTATGGCTGGAGTACTTATGCCCAAAGAGATATCAGTAGCTTAGGAGTTGATAATATCAATGGTCTTTATGTAGATAGTGCTTATTGGCGTGATTATAACTATGCCGCACCACATAATGTCTTTACCAATATCGAAACACTCTATCAAAGTGCTGCAAATTTAGGTTACTCCACAACTTCAAGCAATTGGGAAAACTTAAACTTCACAACCGACTCGGTTGATCTCAACAGTTACAATACTTGTGAAGCAGAAGATGCTACCTGCGAAAGTGACATTATCACAGCAAACAACATCACCATTCCATACTCCTATTATCAAGAACGAAGCTATCAATACGATGCTACAAGAGGCGTTTACCTTCGTTTTATGAATGGGGAACCACATAGCGATAGAGATACCAAACAACAATACTATTACAAAAATATTATCATTCTAAAAGTAAACAATTACAGTCTTGATCAAGATGGAAGACAAGACCTAGACACCACCGGAACAGGAAATGGTTATTACATCACGGGTGGTTATGCTAGACCAATCACCTGGCATAAAAACAGCAGAAGTGGAAAAACAACTTATACCTATACCGATGGAACTGAAGTAAAAATAAACGATGGCAATACTTTTATTCAAATAGAACCAGAAGAAGAAACTCCAACCTTTGAATAAAAACACAACCAAATGAAAAGAAAAAATAATAAAATGTAGTAGAGGTGTAGTAAAATGGCAGTATATCAGTGGGTAACGTTAGAACTATTTGATAAAGACAATGCCGATGACTTATGGGACCTTGCAACAATATTTGAAGAAATAGACTTGATGAAACACACCGATGATATCGAAAAAAGCCCTTTTATTTTTCTAATCCAAGAATACACCAAAAGAGAAAATGAAGAAAGAGACAATGGAATTTTCCATGATACCAAAGGGGTTATTCTATTAAGGCAACCAAATGAAAATCAAAAAATACTAGATTTATACTGTGAAACCAAACGAAAAGATAGAAACAAACATTACATGGACTTTGCATTATTTATTCTAAATCATAAACAGCTTGGCAATACAACCGAACAAGAACTTCCTTTAATCGAATACGAACAGAAACTAAAAGATTATCAAATCATTGCCATAACCGAAGAAAAAGATCAAGTCATGAAGCATTTATTAACAAGACACAGTGATAAATCAATTTACTATCAAGGAAAACAAATTTATCATATTGGGTTCCCATACCAAAAAGCAACCACTTATCAAGGAAAAGTTCTACAGAAAGAAAATAGAGGATAAAGAAAACTCCTCTTTTTTCTTTGTGTGTTATAATAGACCAAAAGGAGGACATTATGAAAAAAATATTAATCATTGAAGATGACAAAGAATTACGAAAAGAATTACAAATTTTACTAGAAAATGCCGGTTATCAAGCTTTCCTATTAGAAAGTTTTGAACATATTGTCAACAAAATAAAAGAAATAGAGCCTGATTTAATTCTCCTAGACATCAACTTACCTGGTACCAATGGAGAATTCCTTTTAAAAGAATTACGAAAAGAAAAAAACACTCCTGTCATCATGGTCACTTCTCGTAATAGTGAAAGCGATGAGGTGCTATCCATGAGTTATGGAGCGGATGACTATATTACAAAACCATATAATCCCACTATCCTACTTCTACATATCGAAGCCATTTTAAAACGTCTAACCCCAAATACCGATACTTTTTTCTATAAAGAACTAAAAATTACTCCCGATCGAGGAATCATCGAAACGACAAATGAAACGATCTACCTTAGCAAAAATGAAATGTTAATCTTAAAACTGCTTCTTCAAAACCAAGGAAAAATTGTCTCAAGAGAAAAAATTATGACTTATCTTTGGACAAGCGATGAATTTATTGATGATAATACTCTAACTGTAAATATTAGTAGACTCCGCAACAAATTAGAATCCATTGGTTACCAAAACATGATTGAAACAAGGAAAGGACAAGGTTATATTATTCTATGAAATTAAAAAACTATCTCAAAGACAATCTCTTTTTCGTTGTAGGCTATGCCCTCTTAACCCTTTGCATTATTCTTTTCTTAAATGCCTTCTATCATGCCAATAGGGCCTTCCTCTTTATGATCCTAATTCTCTTAATTCTCTTTTTCTTATTTTTCTTCTTCTTTGACTATATAAGAAAAAACAAATTTTACCATGATTTAACCACCAAACTCGAAGAACTGGATCAAAAATATTTTATTACCGAAGTCCTAACCTCTCCTTCCTTTCTAGAAGGAAAAATCACCTATGAAGCTTTATATGAAGCGAATAAATCGATGATAGAAAATATGAATCAAGTAAAAGGATCAATGAAAGACTTTAAAGATTACTTAGAATTATGGATTCATGAAGTAAAGATTCCTCTTTCGAGCCTAGTCTTAACCATCCACAATAATCAAGCCTTACAACAACCAAAAATCATGGAACAAATCAAACGCCTAGAAAATGACCTTGATCAAATCCTCTATTATGTCCGCTCTGAAAATTCCGAAAAAGACTATTTAATCAAAGAAACTTCTTTAAAAAAAGTAATCAATCAAGTAATATTAAAAAATAAAGATATTTTACTTTACAAAAAAATAAGCATCGAAAGAAAAAATATCGAAAGTAACGTCTTAACCGACAGCAAATGGTTAGAATTCATTTTAAATCAAATTATTAACAATAGTATCAAATATGCCAAAGAAGAAAATGCCAAAATCACCATAACAGAAAGTCATCAAGATAATAAAATTCTCCTAAAAATAAAAGACAATGGCATTGGCATCAAAGCTTCGGACTTGTCAAGAGTCTTTGACAAGTCTTTTACTGGTTATAATGGTAGAAATAGTAGTGTTTCCACTGGAATGGGACTTTATATTTGTCAAAATTTGTGTAAAAAATTGGGACACAAGATCAGCATAACGTCAAGACAAAACGAATTTACAGAAGTAGTCATTACTTTTACAAAAAACAACTTTTATGATGTTGTAAAATAAAGCTTACAAAAATGTAAGCTTTTGTAAGCCAAATCGATGGTAAAAAGGAACGAGATTCCCTTACAATGTTAACAAAAGGAGGAAAAAATATGGAAAATATTTTGACAATTGAACATATCGAAAAATATTATGGAAACAAATCCAATCTAACAAAAGCCATCGATGACATTTCTTTTTCCGTCAAAGAAGGAGAATTTGTAGCGATCATGGGAGCTTCGGGCTCTGGAAAAACAACGTTACTAAATTGTATTTCCACCATTGATCGTGTCACTTCTGGCCATATCTTTGTGGATAATAAAGATATTACCAAATTAAAAGGAAATGACTTAAATCGTTTTCGTCGAGAAGATCTTGGCTTTATCTTTCAAGATTTTAATCTTCTAGACACGCTAACCGCTTATGAAAATATTGCTTTAGCGTTATCCATTCAAAACGTTGGCTATAAAGAAATGCATGAACGTATTAAAAAAGTAGCCAAAGAACTAGATATTACTGAGGTTTTAAAGAAGTATCCCTACCAAATGAGTGGAGGGCAAAAACAAAGAGTAGCGAGTGCTAGAGCCATTATTACCAATCCAAAACTAGTATTAGCAGATGAACCAACAGGAGCTTTGGATTCAAAATCTTCTAAAATGCTCCTAGAACGCTTTCAATACCTTAATCAAAGTTTAAAAGCGACTATTTTAATGGTCACCCATGATGCTTTTACCGCTAGTTATGCCACCCGTGTCATTTTTATCAAAGATGGTAAAATCTTTCATGAATTAAATCGCGGAAATGATTCACGAAAAGAATTTTTTGATAAAATTATCGACGTCGTAACTCTTCTAGGAGGCGACTACTCCGATGCTCTTTAAACTATCCTTAAAGAACTTAAAAAAGAGTGTAAAAGACTATGCCATCTACTTTTTTACACTCATTCTAGGTGTGGCCATCTTCTATGTATTTAATGCCATTGATAGTCAAACAGTAATGTTAGAAGTAAGCCAAGGAACAAGAGATTTAATTGATCTTTTAAATAGTATGCTCTCTGGTGTTAGTATTATGGTTTCTTTTATCCTAGGCTTCTTAATCATCTATGCCAGTCGTTTTCTCATGAAACGAAGGAAGAAAGAATTCGGCATCTATCTAACCCTCGGTATGAGTAAAAGAAAAATCTCAATGATCTTATTTCTAGAAACACTCTTTATCGGAATCATATCTTTTATCGTTGGTATAGGAGCTGGTATTTTAATCTCTCAATTTATGAGTATTTTAGTAGCCAACCTCTTTGAAGCCAACATGAGTGAATTCACCTTTGTCTTCTCTCAATCAGCTTTAATAAAAACTGGCTTCTACTTTGGTATCATCTATTTACTAGTTATGATTTTTAACACCGTTCAAGTAAGTCGCTGTAAACTCATTAATCTCATTAATGCCAATAAAAAGACTGAAAAAGTAAAGATGAAAAATCCAATTCTTTGTATTATTATCTTTATCCTATCGCTAGTCCTTTTAATCTATGCCTACTATAAAGTATCTTTTGGTTATGATACCATTCAAAGCACCGCTGAAATTTATCAAATTATTTTAATTGGAATCCTAGCCACCTTCTTATTTTTCTTCTCGATCTCAGGACTATTATTAAAAGTATTCCATTCCTTAAAAAAAGTTTATTACAAAGGATTAAACTGCTTTACCTTTCGCCAAATTAGTAGCAAAGTAAATACGACTGTCGTTTCCATGGGCATGATCTGCTTAATGCTCTTCGTCACCATTTGTGTTTTTTCTAGTTGCTTATCCATGAAAAATGCCATGTCAGCCAATTTAACCGAACTAGCCAAAGTCGATATCGAGTTTACCAAATTGAGGAATTTAACCGAACAAGAAAGAGATGACTACGGTTTTAGCGAGGAACTACGACAAGACTCTTATCAGAGCATTGAAGAAAGCTTAAAGAAAATTAACTTTGACCCTGAAAAGTATTTAAAAGATGAAACACTTGTTTATTATTACACAGATGACGAAGTAACTATAAGTAAATCACTAGGTAATATTTATGAAGAAGTCAAAGATACCTATACCGCTTTAGACTATACTTCAAGAGAAATCATCATGAGTGAAAGTGATTATAATAAAGTAGCTAGACTCTATGGAAATAAGACTTATGATTTGAATGAAGGTGAATACATGGTTGTCGCTGACTTTGATAGTATGGTAGAAGTAAGAAACCGTGCTTTAGAGCAAAATAATCCCATTACCCTAAACGGAAAAACCTATTATCCCAAATATGATCACTGTGAAGAAGGATTCGTGGATATGTCCAATAGTCATATTAATACAGGTATTATTATTGTAAATGATGACGCGGTAAACGATTCCATGATAGAAAGTGAAATTCTACTAGCAAACTATAAGGCCAATACACAAGAAGAAAAAGAGAAAATAGAAAGTCTTCTTCAAACCCAAGAAGGAAATACCAATATCTTGTTAAGTGCCAATTCAAAACTAGCTATTTATGAAGCAAGTGTTGGTTTAGGAGCTGTCGTTACCTTTATTGGACTATATATAGGAATTATCTTCCTAATATCATCCGCTGCCATACTCGCTTTAAAAGAATTATCGGAAAGCACCGATAATGTCGAACGTTTTTCTATCCTTCGCAAAATTGGAGCCGATGAAAAACAAATCAATGGAGCCCTCTTTAAACAAATCGCCATCTTCTTCTTACTTCCCCTTTCCCTTGCTATCGTTCATTCCATCTTTGGTATCATGTTCTGTCAAAAAGTCCTAGAAACTTTTGGAAAAGAACAACTTATGGCTTCTGTCACCATGACAGCAATCTTCTTAATCTTTATTTATGGAGGATACTTCTTGATCACCTACTTCTGCAGTAAAAATATTATAAAAGAGAAACGATGATAACAACAATCTTAGAAGAACTTACTTCCTTCTATCTCCCAACTCTAGGACCCTTACTCCTCCTCTTTCTCTTTTTTCTAATCCTTGCCTATCGCAAAAAGAAATAGAGCGAACCCTATTTCTTTTTCATTTGTCTTAACTTTCTGCGAATCTTCTGCTTTTCATGATTTGATTTCACTTCCAGTAAAGGTAACGTCTCCCCTATCTGTTGTCCTAAGAAATAATAATCAATCCCATCATCAGGAGCAAAAGAAGGATTTTCTAAATAGAAAGCTAATGTTTCAAATTCTTGAATATTCTTTGGAAAGAAATCATAGTAACTAAGTTCCGCATGAATCGTATTCTTTAAAATATATTTTTTCCCCGTATGAAGATTTTCAAAAAAAGGACGATACGTATAATAAGAAGAACCAAGCGAAATAATCCCTCCACTAATTTGACAAAGACGTCTACTCTTCGCCTTTACTTCTTTAATCCCCGGATAAAAAGCTACAAAATCCCCATTCTTATCCTGAAATTCCTGACACGACTCTAAGATATCATGAATAGACCTTCCGGAAGCTAAAAAAGGAGCAGTAAGGTAATTTTTAGGAAAAGTATTAAGAAATTCCTGATAAAAAGAAAGCCCTTTCCTCCGCAAAGAAAAATCGGAAATAGCCATAATCTCCGTCAAAGAACATTCTTCAAAATAAGCCATAAAATCCCTTTCAAAAAAAGAGCCATCATCCTCTAATAATCCTTCTGAAACCATCTACTTCAACTTCTTTCTATCTCTAATAATAGTTTATCACTTTTTGTACAAAAATCTAGTTGTAGTTGCAAAATGATAAAACGAAGAAGAAAAAAAGAAAAAGAACGAAAAGAGAATATTTCCTCCTAAAGCCACCAAAAAGTCAATCATAGTATCATGAATCCCCGTTTCAAATACATGTTGCATACTAGTCCCTTGAAAGAAATCGACAAGATACTCAAAAACTTCCCAAAAAACCGCTAACAAACAAATAAAAGCAAGAGAAAAAAGAAAATAAAAGAATTTTTTGTCAGCAGGAAAAAACTGTTTCATCAAAGCAATCGCAAAAAAGCTCCCCAGAAAACCAAAAAGAAAATGCACAAAAGTATTATACCAATGAAAACGCACATAAAAACTTGCAAGTCCCCCTAAAAAATAAGCCAAGAAGACAAAAGTAAAATACAAAACTTTTAAACGACGATCAAAAGAAAAAGAAAATATTTTTTCCGAAATTTTAGGTAAAAAAAGAAGTGGTAACAAAAAAAGATAAGAAAAAAGACGCATATAATTCTCTAGTTGTAAGTCTCGAATACAAAAAAAGCCTGTTGCTAGTAACATGATGAAAACGAGAATAAAATGATACACTCTTTTTGCCATATAATATCACCGCTATTAGTATATACTTATTCCCCTAAAATAAACACAAAAAAACACCTTAGAGGTGTCTCATAAAAGAATTATTTTCTTTTTTTCAATGTTTCATTAATAGAGGTTAATAAACTAATAATCTCTCCAACTGCATAAATCATACTACAAAAGACAAAACTAATTAACCAACTAATCACAGTAAGAGTTAAATTATATTCTGTTCTCGTACAGGTAGAAAAAAGATTAGAAGTTTCACTACAAGATGGAAATAAATTTCCTAAAACAATTCCCACCCCAAAGAGAAAAACAAATAACCAAAAAGCTAATTTCTGATAAAAGTTATGATAACGTGGTTTTTGGACTTCATCTTGGATATTTTTTAAATGAGGAAGTTCTTTTCGTTCTTGATCAATTTCATCAAATAAATCTTTCACTTCACTTCATCTCCCTTATCTTCTTCTTTCTTTTTTCTCGTTCTTGGCTTTTTCGGTTCTTCTTTTTCTTCCTCTTGCTTTCCTTCTTCTACTTTTGTCTCTTCAACTTCTATTTTAACTTCTGTTATTTTTTCCGTTTTTTCTTCTTTTGGAGCTTCTTCTACATTAGTCTTTTCTTCTTTTTCCATAACAGGCTCTTCTTTCTCTTCTACAACCTCTTCCTGTTTTAAACTTTCCTTTCTCCTCTTCGCTTTTGTATCCGAATACTCTTTATATAAATAGATATAACGAGCGAAAAGAACTTGATACATCACTTCTAATAACGAAATAACTACCCCTTCAAAATCTGTTGCAGCAATCAAATCAACAACCAAAATAAGAGCAAGAAGAACACAAATAATGGAAAAATATTGTTGATTCTTGATTTCATTTAAAGGAGTATTGGAAATTTTCAATTCTTTTCCAATCACAGTATTACAAATAAAAGCATAAATAAAATAAAGAGTAAGAACAACAGTTAAAGCTAGATTAAGCAAAGAAGCTAGTCCAAAAGATTGAAAAATCGTAAATACGGACGCAAAAGATAAAAGCAAATATAAAATAGCCATTAAAACATTCAAATAATCAAAATACTTTTTCCCTATCTTAAATCGCAACAAAACAAAATAAATTAAAGTAATGAAATAAATCGCATTATGATTAATAATAGAACGAAAAATCTCTCCAAAACTTAATCGATTTTGAATTGCAAAAGATTGCGAAGCAAGAATAAGAATAATTAACAAACCAATGATCACATAGGTTACAATATTGGGACTATCAAACCAGTCCTTTTCTTTTTTATTTTGTTCCATCATATCACCACCATTCTATTCCATTATATCATAATTCACAAAAAAAAGAAGAAAATTCCGAACTTACATAATCTTACATAATTCGAAATTTTCTTAATAATCTATCTCTTTCACCCATTCTTTACTGCGATATACTTCCTTCGAGGAAATATCATACTCATCCTCTAATTTTTCAAGGGAAGCAAAGGAACTGTTTAAGGAATCATTTAGTAAAGACAAAAACAAATCTTCCTCATAAAAATCCGATAACAGATATTTATTTTCTATTTTAACATTATATACTGTCTTAGTCTCGGCATTCTTTTGATTATATCCTTCCTTCCATTCTCCAACTTTATAGATATTATAAACACTATCACCGATATTTTCTTGTGAAATTAAATAATTTCCACACTGTAAGGTAACGGTTCGCTCTTCTCCTTGAAAAGTAACTTTAGATTCATAAGGATCGCAATAATCATCTCCTGAAAAAGGATTTTTAATGGGAGAAATTAAACCATTATCAATCATTTGATAAAGATATACAGTATTTTGATCCGTACTATTTTGTACATTGACAGCATTTAATGCCATAATTCTAGCATTATAACAGAAAACTTGAAATTTTTCTGTATCAATATTTCCCAAAATAGTCATTAATAAAATGCAAGATAACAGAAGACAAACAAGTGCCACCGATAATAATTCATATGCCCCAAAACCCATTCTATTTAATTTCTGTTTCATAAGCTAAAATCTTTCTTTCTATATTTTCATCAACTAATTTTAAGGTTTCAACGCATACTTGTAAGGAGGTGGCATAATCTCCTTTAAAAAACATATGACTGGCACGCTCTAATCCTCTTGCAATATCTTCATGTAATCCTCGATAACGATTTCCATAAACAATCGCAATTTCACTTAATTTTGCTTCTTTAATCATACTAAGGGTAGTATGGTATAATTTTAAAACCAAATCTCTTGCGGTATCTACCCTTGTATTTAAAGTTTTAATTACAATCGGTTTCCGTGATAATTCCCGAATCACTTCTTGAATCGCTTCATTCGCTTCAGAAAGTTCTACAAAATAATGATCACTGATAATCGGTAATTTATATTCTCGCATTCGTTCTTTACATTCTTTTAAGATATTATCAATTTCCGTTAACTGTTCTCTCGCTCTTTGTTCATCTTCATACATATTACCAAGAGATTTTAAAGCCACATCAAGCGTCGCTTCGACTTGCTTTAAACGAATCGATAAAGCATCTACCTCTTTATGAACCAAAGAATAAGGAGTCGCCTGATTCTTCACTTGATCATCCATCTTTTTATAATCATCTTGAATTCCCACTAAATCTTTATTTACTTCATCGATAATCTTAACATCCTCTGCATTTAAATCATACATATTTTTAATATCATCCAATTGATCATAGATATCTTTTACAAGTTTACTCGTCTTCTTTAATTTCTTTGCAAAATCAACCGAAGTCTCTTCATAAACTTTACGAGATAATCTTTCTTTCTCAAAATCAACAAAAATACTATCTAAATAATCTAAAATAGTCTTAAGTTCAAACATACAATCTTCAAGATTTAAAACTTTAATTCGATCAAGAATCGTCTCTACATTTTTTTTCGCTTCTTCTAAGTTATAATCAAGATTCATATATTCTAAAGGATAACCTTGTTCTGTCATCGTATTCTTTGTTTCTTCAATCTCTTTTAAACGTTGAGGAATTAATTGTTTACACATTAAAAGCAAATCAGGAACTTCTTCAATCACAATACTCATATGATCAATCATGGTATCAAGCGCTTTCACAATATGAACCACTTCATTATATTCATTTTGATCCATGGCCTTTTCAAAATCAAGGAATCTTTTTTCAATATTCTCTAGTTGTAATTCCACCGCTTCAGCCATCGATTCATATAAGTTTTTATGTTCTTGATAATTTTGATTTAATTTACGATATTGTGTTTTTAACTTCGTAATAATACTACGATATTTTTCTTCACTTAAAGTAATTTCTTTAATTTGATCTAACAAATCATTCGCTTGTTCTCTTACTTTATAAACTTCCATCTCACATTTTGCAATTCGAAATTTAGCAGTTTTATATTCTTTTTTATCAATTAAAGTATCAAGTTCAATCAACATATCATCAATTTTGGGAATTTCTTTTGTTTTAATTTCCTCAAACTTATCTTGCCATTTTTGATACTTTTCTTCCATTTTTTCATTCTTAATAATGGGTTCTAGTTTGGAAAGTTCTAAAAGAACAGGGGTACTTCCAATCAAGTTTTTTTCTCTTTCCAAATCGTTACAAATTTGTATATAAAAGTTTTTACGACGCTTTTTCAAAACAGTGATCACAACAAGAATTAAAATAAAAACAACAACTATCGCTGTAATAAGAAACAAAGTCTGTCCTTTCATTTTGTCGATCACCTCTACTATCATAATAATATCATAAAGTCTTATTTTGATCTACCACTTTTCAAATTTTCTTGACAAAACCTTTATTTCATAATATGATAGTAACTGCAGATTGACTTGACAGCAATACTTTGCCTTATTCAATGTGTTTTTTGAAAGGTTCTAGTATCTTTTTTGCTGGAAGGGAACGAACCAAACAAGAACTCCCTGCATAAGTGTTGAAAGTAACGTTCAAGAATTGCGAAAGAAAGGAGAAAAAGAATGTCTAGATATACAGGACCTAGTTATAAACAAGCTAGAAGAGTTGGTTTTTCTATTAGTGAGACTGGAAAAGAACTTGCGAAAAGACCTTATGGCCCAGGACAACACGGACAAGCTAGAAAAGGAAAACCTAGTGATTATTCTACTCAATTAAAAGAAAAACAAAAAGTACGTTTCATGTATGGAATGAACGAAAGACAATTCCGTAAAACATTTGATGAAGCGAAAAAAATGGCTGGTGTTCATGGTACCAATTTCTTAATTTGTTTAGAGTCTCGTCTTGATAACTTAGTTTATCGTTTAGGATTTGCAACAACACGTCGAGCAGCAAGACAACTTGTAAACCACGGACATATCACAGTAGATGGTAAAAAAGTTGATATCCCATCTTATCGTGTAAAACCAGGACAAAAAATTGCTTTAAAAGAAAACTCAAAAGATCATAAAGCAGCACTAGAAGCTTTAGCAAAAGTAAATAAACGAGTTGAATATGTTACCTTTGATGAAAATAAACTAGAAGGTACTTATGTAAGATATCCTGAAAGAAATGAACTTAACATGGATATCAATGAAGCATTAATTGTTGAATTCTATAACAAATAAAGCATCCTCAAAAAGATGCTTTTTAGTTTTTAATTTGTTATACTAAAAGGAGTAGAAAAAATGAATAAAAAACTTGTAATAATTGTTATTGTTTTAACTCTTATATTAATTATCTTCTTTTTTTACTGCAGATATCCAAGCGTTGCTATTCTTGGATACCACAATTTTACAGAAAACAACGAATCAACGGATGATCTAACCATTCCCATTAACCAATTTGAAGAGCAACTACAATATTTGAAAGAGAATCATTATTATACTTTAAGCCTAGATGAACTTTATCAATACAAACAAGGAAAGAAAAAAATACCCATAAAAAGTGTCCTCATTACAATGGACGATGGCTATCAATCAAATTATGACTTAGCTTTTCCCTTATTAAAAAAATATAATATGAAGGCAGTTGTTTTCTATATTGGCGAAAACATAGAAAAAAATGATAAAAACTATATGTCAAAAGAAATATTAGAAAAAGTCAAGACAGAATACCCTAATATTGAGATTGCTTCACATACCTATCAACTTCACAAAAAAGGCTCAATAGAAAAAGACAAAGAAGAATTAGAAGAAGACTTTAACAAAATGGATACTATCATATCAACAAAATATTTAGCCTATCCTTATGGAGATCATAATAAAAAGATAAAAGAAATCCTAAAAGAAAGAAAATATAAGCTTGCTTTTACTTTTGGTCCCAATAAAGAGCATCGCAAAATGCAATATTTTGATTCAAACTATGAAATACCACGCTTAAATATTTCAAACAATATGCCCCTTTGGAAATTCGCTTTACGAATTCAACTTCCCTTTTAAAAAAATACTACAGCAAAACCGTAGTATCAAAAAAATTCTTTTCAATAATAGATAAAATATTTTCTTCCGCTAAAATAAGTACAACAGCTGAAGAGGATAGTTCTTTTAGATCACTAAGAAAAGATTGAACATTTTTTTCCACAAGCTCTGTGGATTTTTTCATTTCCAAACGAGAATCCCGTCCAATTTCAAGTTTATCTCCGACCAAAAGCATCGCACTACCGATACCAGCGACAGAAGAATCCGTAAAACAAAAATCAATAGGAAGAGAAGACATCATCAATTGAAATAAACGAGCTTCTCGAATTCCCTTTTCACTTAAAGGTGGATTTTTTTTCACCGAAGAATCAATCGAAAACTTTTTCTTCAAATATAGTTTCACTATTTAAAGCCTTTCCTTCTTTATCATAGGTTAAAAAGAACGGAACAAAATCTTTATTATTTCCACCCAATTCAGAAGATGACGTTTGTCCTACCACAAGATAAGTATCATCAACACTCAACAAATCACTAAAGTAAGTATCCCGACTTCCTTCTTCGACTTGACTCGTTACTAAATTACCATCTTGATCATATTTTGCCAAAATACCACTATAACGGAACACATTGTATTGATCCGTTGATTCCTCTTCATCTTTTTTGGCAGTATGACCTACGACAACAATATCATCTCCATCAAGAATCACACTATTAAAGCGTGCAGTATTATTCTGATCAAACGTTCTCTCATAAATAATATTGCCATCAGAATCGTATTTTAACAACAAACCAGCAGTAATTTTATCTTGATCGGAAGCTTCAATATTTAAAGTCTTACTTCCCACTACGACAAAATCATCACCATCTTGTACAATAGAACTAAAACCAACCGTATCCGTATATTCATAAGATTTCGCAAAAACTCTTTCACCATCAAGCGTATATTTAGCAATCATACCATACCGAGTAGCATCTTTTCCGACAGCATAAATCGCATCATCCGTTACCACAAAGTCATTGAAAATAGCTGACTTAGAACCACCATAATTTGCTCTCCAGACTTCATTTCCGTCAAAATCGTATTTAATCAAAAGTGCACCACCACGATCATCTACACCAACCGTCATATTCTCAAGAATACTTTGCCCTGAAACAAGATATCCATCATCAACCACTTCAATATGCGTAAAAATCGTATCATCCAATACTTCTACTCTGGTTACTTTCTGCTGTTTTCCTTCTTTATCATACTCTACAATAATACCTTCCGTTAAATTATATTCCAATTGCTCTTTATCATATTGAGCCCCTCCAACAGCAATATAAGAATCATTCGTCTCTGCTACATCATAGAAATAAGAATTATAATCTGCCTCCGTATAAGCGGATTCAAAAACAATTTCTTTCTCTTCATTATATTTAACAAGTTTCGCTTTTTCATATTCCTTGGTATAAGAATTAAAATCACTATAATGAAAATCACTACTTCCTACCCCAAGGTAACCATCATCGATTTTTTCTACCGATCCAAAAGTATCGATATAAATTTGATTTTGGCTATTTTGATATGCTTTTAAAATAATGAAAACAACCTCTACAACTAAAATAAGAACACATAACACAATGACCAGTTTAAGCCACTTCACAATTTTTCTTTGATCTTCTGACTCTAACTTTTTCTTTTTCTGCTCTTTAGTTTCTTTTCTTTTCATCTTATCACCCTCCTATTTATCTTATCATAAATTAAGAGAAGATAACAATAGAATACTTCTTCTTTCCACGACGAACCACTAAATATTTTCCTTCGATTGCAAGTTCCTTTGTCACCATCAAAGAAATATCACTTACTTTTTGACCATTTAATAAAATACTACCATTCGAAATAAACTCTCTCGCTTCCCTTTTACTACTGCAAATACCAAAAGAAACTAAGAAATCAACAATATTCTTCTCTTCATGCATTTCTTTTCGAGGAAGGCCTTTAAACGCATCTTCAATCTCTTTTCCCGTAAAGGAAGCAATATCACCTCGGAATAAATTCTCACTAATCCTCTCAGCCTCCAAATAAGCTTCTTCGCCATGTAAATCCGTAATAATACACTTTGCAAGCATTTTATGTGCTTCCCTTAACTCTGGATGCTCCTTATTTTTTCGATCGAATTCTTCAATTTCTTCTTTACTTAGAAAGGTAAAGATTTTTAAATAATCAATTACCATTTCATCATCGACATTAATAAGGTATTGGTATAACTCATAACTAGAAGTCTTATTCCGATCAAGCCATAAAGCATTCCCTTCACTTTTACCAAATTTATTTCCATATTTATCAAGAACCAAAGGCATCGTAAAGCCATAAGCTTGCTTTCCTAACTTTTTCCGAATCAAATCAATGCCTGTCGTAATATTTCCCCATTGATCACTACCTTCTACCTGCATAATACAATTTTTTTCTTCAAACAAATGAAGAAAATCATAACCTTGAATTAAGGTATAAGCAAATTCAGCAAAGGTAATTCCACTATCAAGACGTCTTCTAATAATATCTTTATCAAGCATATAATTAACATTAATATATTTCCCTACATCTCGAAGAAAATCCGTTACTTCATAACCCTTAAACCAGTCATAATTGTTAACAACTTCGGCTTTTCCTTCAAAAATACGCTCTACCTGATTTTTAATTCCTTCCAAATTTTTATTTAAAGTCTCTTTTGAAATAATCTCTCGTTCGGCGGTAGGTCTAGGATCACCAATCAATCCGGTCGCCCCTCCACAAAGTAAAATCGGATGATGTCCAGCCTTTGCAAGACGCTTTGCCGTTACTAAAGAGGAATAATGTCCAAGATGTAAGCTATCAGCAGTAGGATCCGTTCCCCAATAAAAAGTAATATTTCCACTATTTATCTTATCGGCAATATCATCTCCTGCTGTATCTTTTACCAAACCACGCCATTCTAATTCTTCAAACAATGTCATAAAATCCCTTCTTTCATAAATATTTTTTCAATTCGCCAAGACGCTTAATTTTCGGAGCAGAACATTTCGGCTCTTCTTTGCGTTCTAAATAAATACCATCAAGCCCCACAAAAGCAGCTCCCTGAATATCATTAAGATAATCATCTCCTACGATACAACAATCTTCTGCTTTGTGTTTTCCCATCGCTACACGATAACTTTCAGGATTTGGTTTCAAAAAAGTATCTCCCCCATAAATCTCATCAAAATAAGACCGAATACCAACTACCCGTAATTTCTCTTCTTGTGGTTCTTTAAACCAATTCGTAAGAGCGACAATTTCATATTCCTTTTCTTGTAAATAAGCAAGAACTCTCTTCGCCTCTTCCATTGGCTGAGGATCTAAATCCGTATTAAATTGAAACCAATCTTCAATAAAATAAGGTGGCAAAGGAACATTACTATATTGATTCAAATGCCATAATAACTGATCCTTATTATAAAAGGAATAACGACTCTCATAATCTTTTAAAATATCTCCCATATGCGTAAAAAAATATTCTCCACTATGAGGTGTCACCTGTCTAAAAAAAGCCTTCTCCCGATGATAATTTGGCTCTAACAAAGTATAATCAATATCAAAAATAATTCGCTTTTTTTCCATCATATTCTCCCCCAAAAAAAGCCCCTATAATCTAAGGACGAGTTTCCCCGCGGTACCACCTTAGTTCATAGAGACTATGCACTTCTTCAAATTAACGCTTTGACACGCTTTTCTCCCAATGTGTATTTCATAAAAAGATACCTCTTAGTTCACACCACCACTAAGTCTCTTTGAAAATATTCTTTCTACTACTTCCATTGTTCATCGAAAATCTACTACCATTGTATCATATTTTTAATTTTTTCCAAGCTCTTTTTCTTAATTTTTGCAAAAGAAACTTTTAATACTTAATTCTTAGCACACGAAGAGCATTCAAAACCGCTAACACCGATACCCCAACATCAGCAAATACAGCAGCCCACATACTAGCAACTCCCAAAGTACAAAGAAGCAAAACAACAATTTTAACAACGATGGCAAAAAGAATGTTTTCTTTCACAATCTTCATTGTTTTTTTACTAATTTGAATAGCATCTGCTATCTTAGAAGGTTCATCTGTCATAATGACCATATCACTCGCTTCAATCGCCGCATCACTACCTACGCCTCCCATCGCTACACCAATATCGGATAAAGCTAGAACAGGCGCATCATTAATTCCATCCCCAAGAAAGAGTAACTTACCCTTACCTGTTTTCTCCTTCATCAACGCTTCTACTTTCTCCACCTTATCTTGAGGTAATAATTCGGCATAATAAGAATCTAGGCCCAACTCTTTCGCCACTTCCCGGCCTATCTCTTCCAGGTCCCCTGTTAACATAACAATTTTACGAACATGATTTTCACGCCACTTTTTCACTGCAGAATAAGAATCCGCTTTAATTTTATCCGCTATGGTAATAGAACCCTCAAACCTCTGATCGATCGCCACATAAATCGTCGTCCCAATCTCTTTACTCTTTTGATA